>JALXCH010000379.1 GCA_026991005.1 Calditrichia bacterium
TCAGCCACTTTTTGGCCGGAAGGATTCCACACACTGAGGTGTACCCATTCTTCTTTCGGTACCCGAAAGCGAATTTGCACTGTGCTGTTAAAGGGATTGGGGTAAGGATTTTCCAGATAAAAATCGGTGATGATATTGCGTGTGGATACATTTGTCTCTCGCAACAGATATTCTTCTCCACTCAGGGTCACTTCCGTTAATCGATAGGTGCAAAGGGTATCGGCGGGAGGGATAAAATCCGTCCAGGTGTATTCTCCACCGCTGGTACTGTTCCCTCTGGCAGGGACTTGTGCTAACTTGCGGAAATCTTCGCCCGGAATTTTGCGGTAAATGGTAAAGTAAGCGGTATTCACTTCGCTGGCGGTAGCCCACTGCAACTGGACTTTCCCCTGCTGCCAGGTTGCCTGGAAAAAGAGTAAATGCACGGGAAGTGATTGGTCGTCCTGAGCGTCGGAAAGTACCCAATCCGAGAAACTGCTAATTCCGTTAGCGCGCACCCAGTTTTCCGTCACATCGCGGGAGGAGAAATAGGGTCCGTCCCAGCCGCTGCCGGTATAACGCCACAGCCGGAGGGCGCTTTCGGTTTCCCCGTTCAGATCCGCATCATCGTAATACAGGATGATATCCACCGTTCCGCTCCCGGTGGGAGTAATGGTGTAATATCCCTGAACCGAGCCAGGAGCCTGGGGATGTAAACCGGAATGTTTTTCCACCCGGATGGAAGAAAAATTATCGCTGGTTATCTGAAGTTTTACGCGGGTGCCTCCAAAAGTGTACTCACCCGTACCATCGATGGAGCGGGTAACCACACTGCCGGTATATTCCCGGGCGCCCATGTCGATGCGCCAGCCACCGCCGGAGGGTACGCTGCTGGCGGGATTCCCCCGATCGATGCAGGGACTGGCAGCCTGTAAATCCAGATTCCGGGAAGTTAGATCCACAAATAAAGGATCGGCAGAAATGGCACCGGTGCCTTTACCGCTGGTAGCCTGCCAGGCGGACAGAGAAGTATAGGAAGAACCGTTCCACTGAAATTCAATACCGTCGTCATCATACCAATCGTTATATTGAAATGTGTTGTTGGTGGGATGATTTGCTCCATTGTTGGCTTCAGTGGTGATTACTGTATTACATTCCGTGAAAATGTTGTTTTCGTAGGTGTTGTCGTGAACCCGATCCGAAGCATCCTGCCACAAATAAAGCCCGTTTTGCCCTCGGACAAAGGTGTTGGAAACGATCTGATTGTTTCGACAATGATTAACCACACCGTTTTGTTCGCTGCTCTCCTGACTGTACATGGAAAGCAAATAATCCACCCAGCCTCCACCATCTACGATGTTAAAGCGAAAGATGTTATTGTAGCAATCCACTGTTTCCACCCCAATATCCACACATTCGTAATAGTGACCAATGTCGTTGTAAGGATAGTCTGCGAATTGATCATAGGGATTGGTACTGTAATAAATAGTATTGTACTCCGCGGTAATATCGTGAGCAGAATCCAGGTAGAAATTGGTAATAGCGTTGTTGTAGCAGGTGTTGTGAGACACAGTGCCGGGTCCCGCACCGTATTGTACATCCAGACCTTCTCCAAAATTATCGTGAACCGTATTATATTGCACGTCAATGTCAGCCCCGTAAACAGCCAGGGGTTCGGCTCCTTCCCATCCTAAGGAATTAAAATCCACGTAAGCACGAGTGTAAGCGCTCCAGGCTACTTCGTTGTTTCGGATAGTCACATTGTCTGCCGAGGTGTAAGCCAGGATTCCCTCCCGAAAGGCATAGTACACCTGACAATTGCGGATGGTATGATAGGGCTTATCAATTTGCAATCCAACTCCATTGGAATATTTAATGGTAATACCATCTATGGTGACGTGGGTTCGGGTATCCGAATTAAGCAAGGCATCCCACATGTCCAGGGGATAATGCCCCACATGAATGGTATGGTCGGAATTGGGATTTCCCCCATCGCTGGTTTTTAGCCACAGTTTTTGGTTACTCTGGTCGTAGTACCAGGAACCTGCAGTCAAATCATTTTCACTACTTTTGAGAACCAAAACCCGTGAATCTTCAACAACTATGCGTACTTCCCAGTTCACTCCGCTAACGCTCCAGCGTCCATCGCTTTCGGAAGTCCAGTTGAGAATCTCATCCCCAGTTATTACCGGCGATGCACCGGGATAATTCCGGATGGTTAACGAGGCCGAACCATTGTCAGGAATATACAAGGGATCATTCACGGGGAAAGTCCCATCCATTAAGTAAAGGGTTTCCACATCGGAGGTTAAATGAGAAAGGGCATAAGAAAGCGTTTTCCAGGGATGATCGGGAGTGGTACCATCGTTGTTGTCGTCTCCCGTAGGCGAAACATATCGTGCGCCCTGAGCAAAAATAAACTGGAGAATAACTAAAACAACCCCTATGGCAAATATGAGATACCTCATCATGCTATCCTCTTAAAAAATATCTGTTATGGTTCATTCATTCGAATTTGTTAAAAAAATTAACATGTAAAATGGTACGAAACAACTCAAGTTTAAAGATAGGTTCATCCGGATTCCTGAACATTGTTCTGGAGCAAATCATGATGATTTTTTTAACCACAGAAGTTTTGAGAACCACAGAGGACACTGAATGGAAAGAATTGATATTTAACCACGAATGACCCGAATAATCACGAATGAACAATAATAATTTATAATTTATTATTTTGTGAGTTGTCTTTTGGAATTTGTTCCTTGGAGTTTGAGACTTGGATTTTGGAATTAATTTTTGGGATTTGGAATTTGCTTATTGGAATTTGATGTTTTGATATTGCTTTTTCACATAAACTGAGCCTATTTTTGAAAACAGAAAAAGGGAGAAACCAAGAGTGGAATTACCATCGAATAAGCAAACACTTACGCTAACGGGCGAGGATTTAACCATCGAATTGCTGGTGGCAGTCGCCCGGGGAAGTTCATTCCAATTTCAGATTGATCCGAATCAAATAAAACGCATAGCAAAGAGCCGGGAATGGGTCGAGAAAATTCAGGATACCGGTGAACCCATTGTTTACGGCGTGAATACCGGGTTTGGTTCCAAAGCCACGGTGTCCATCAGCAAAGAACATTTGCAGGAACTGCAGCGGAACCTCATCATGAGCCATTCTGCCGGTACCGGGCAGCCTTTACCCATCGATGTGGTACGTGCTGCCATGTTGTTACGCGCCAACACCCTGATTAAAGGGTACTCCGGGGTACGTCCCGTGGTTATCGAAACCTTGCTCCGGATGCTGGAAAAGGATGTGGTACCGTACATTCCGGAGCAGGGTTCGGTAGGTGCCAGTGGAGATCTGGCGCCGCTCTCGCATCTGGCACTGGTTCTCAGTCGGGATCCGGAAAATGATGATCCGGAAACCAGCGGATTGGCCTACTGGAAAAATGCGACCACAGGGGAGTGGGAACTACTCACCGGCAAGGAGGCCATGAAACGTGCTGGAATTCCCCGCATTGTTCTGGAGGCAAAAGAGGGGCTTGCTCTGAATAACGGGACTCAGATTTCCACAGCTCTTTTAGCGCTTGCTTATTTCGATGCGTTGCAACTGGTAAAAACGGCGGACATTGCCCTGAGCCTCACTCTGGAAAGTCTCTACGGCCTCTCCAGTGCTTTTCTGGAAGAAATCCATCGGCTTCGGCCCCATCCCGGACAATTGACCACTGCTCGAAACATCCGAAAACTGATTGCAGGAAGCTGCCTGATTGACCGCGTTCCGGAGAAGGTACAGGATGCGTACAGCTTGCGCTGCTATCCCCAGGTGATGGCCGGGGTTCGCGATACCCTGCAGTACATCGGGCGAGTGCTGGCCATCGAAATGAACGCCACTAACGACAATCCCATTATTTTCCCTGAAAAGGCCGAGGAGAATAAAGCCATTTCGGGCGGGAATTTCCATGCCGAACCCATTGCTTTTGCAGCGGATTTTCTCTCCATTATCATCAGCGAAGTGGGAAACATCTCCGAACGTCGAATCTTCCGCCTCTCGGATCGGCACTTGAATCACGGATTGCCGTCGTTTCTGGTAGCCAACAGTGGTCTGGAGAGCGGGTTGATGATTGCCCAATACACAGCTGCCTCTCTCGCTTCAGAGAACAAGTCGCTGGCGCATCCTGCCAGTGTGGACTCCATTCCCACCTGCGAGAATCAGGAAGACCATGTGAGCATGGCTCCCATCGCGGCCCGCAAGGCGCGCCAGATTGTAGAAAATACCCGCAAGATTATCGCCATCGAACTGCTGTACGCCGCCCAGGCTATCGATTTACGCTTCCAGCAACTCAAGGCGAAAGAAAAAATTTCCCGTCCCGAAGAATTGCTGGGAAAAGGAAGCGCCGTTGCTTACCAAATTCTGCGAAAACAGGTACCTTTTCTGGAAAAGGATCGTCCCATTTATCCCGATATCGAAGCGGTGGCGCAGTTGGTGCAGGATGTTTCCCTGCTGCGTGAGGTGGAAAAGGAAGTCGGGGAAATTGAGATTTAGAACTTCAAAGCGCCGATATTTGTTTTCATCCGAACTTCACCGATATGCCCTATTTACTTACCGTCAGCAGGTGGGAGTAAGGGACAAAAATTTTCGCCCCCGAATTCTTCCGCTTAATGAATCATTCTTTTTCTTTCATCATTCCTCACTTCCGTCTGAGCCATCACAAATACAAAAATGTACCAATCTCACGATTTTTTTTACTCAATAAACCGCTTTTTTAATCGGATAATTTAGGAGGAGGAAGCATAAGTCGCGGTTTACAACCCTCATTTTCTTTAAAAAAATGTGAGAATCGATAAATCTTTGATCACACGATTCCGGTGGCTCAGGTTGGGATTTTACTTGAAATAATTCCCTCACCTTCATATATTTAAATCTAATCAAAGTCGGGAAATTATGAAAAGTCGCTATCTTATTTTCGCACTTGCGTTTTATTTCCTCTTCATTGGTTGTACCCATCTATTCAAAAGAAAACCCCCGGAACTCAGCGAAGAAGAAAAAGCAATCCTTGCCGAAAATTACGTTAGCGATGGAATAGATTT
>JALXCH010000380.1 GCA_026991005.1 Calditrichia bacterium
GTTATTATCCAGGAAGATTCCTATTACAAAGACCTCTCCCATTTACCTCTGGAGGAGAGAGCCAAATTCAATTTCGACCATCCGGACGCCTTCGACCACGATTTACTCATCGAACACCTCAAGCTCCTGCTGGCCGGGAAAAGCATCGAGCATCCCATGTACGATTTCACCACCCATTCCCGTAAAAAAGAAACCCGGCGGGTTGGTCCGCACGAAATCATCATCCTGGAAGGAATTTTACTGTTGGCAATTCCGGAAATTCGCGAACTGATGGATATCCGAATCTTCATCGACACGCCGCCAGATATCTGCTTCATCCGCCGGTTGCAGCGCGATATTAAAGAGCGGGGGAGAAGTGTGGATTCGGTCATTAAACAGTACCAGGAAACGGTGCGTCCCATGTACATGCAGTTTGTAGAGCCATCCAAACGGTATGCCGATATTATCATTCCTCACGGTGGTAAAAATGTCATTGCCATCGATATCATCAAATCCAAAATCGAGAAACTGCTGGCAGAATCCGAAACAGATTACCAGGAGCAAACAGGAGCAAAAAGCAAATAGCGTAACACCCTCGAAGCAAATTCACAGGGTTAAGGTAAATGGAGGTATGAATGTTACCGATTGTGCATCGTAATGTAGGCTGGATTGAAGTGATTTGCGGAAGCATGTTCAGTGGTAAGACGGAAGAGCTAATACGACGGATTCGGCGTGCCATCATCGCTCGCCAGAAAGTTGCGGTATTCAAACCCAAAATCGATAATCGGTACAGCGAAGACCATATCGTTTCTCACAGTGAACTGAAAATTCCTTCCCATGTGGTGGAAAACGCCTGGGAAATCCTGGAAAACTCGCTGGAAGCACAGGTGGTGGGCATCGACGAAGCACAATTTTTTGACAATGATCTAGTAGAGGTCTGCCAGAAATTAGCCAATATGGGGAAGCGGGTTATCGTAGCCGGTCTGGATATGGATTATCGCGGAAAACCGTTTGAACCCATTCCGCAACTTCTGGCTATTGCCGAATACATTACCAAAACACATGCCATCTGCGTCGTTTGCGGTAATCCTGCCAATTTTACCCAGCGAACGGTAAATAAAAAGGGGCAGGTGGTGGTGGGTGCTGCCGATATTTACGAAGCGCGATGCCGAAATTGTTTTGAACCCCCCAGGGAGGAGGAAGAAGAGGAAAAAATCATTGTGAAAACGATTCCGGAGAAAAAGGCCAAGGAGAAAAAAGGATGATAGCGGATTTGTTGTTTGGTGTGTTCGGTCTGGCGGTGCTGATTGGAATTGCCTATTTATTTTCCGTTAATCGCCGAGCGATCGATTGGCGTTTGGTGAGTACAGGGATTGCCCTGCAATTGATTTTTGCTGTGTTTGTTCTGCTGGTTCCGGGATTTTACCTCTCCCGAGCGGTTACTTTTCTGATTTTTACCTTAATCACCGGGTACATTACTTTCCGTTTAAAACATCGTTTGGTAGCCGAGAACTGGAAGGTAAAAATCCTTCCTGTCTCAATGTTTTTAATCACTCTCATTTTTATGGGGATTTTTATTTATTCCCTGTTTCAGGATCAAAAAATATTTCTTCCCGGGGGTGAAGAGGTCTTCGAAGCCATCAGCACTTTTTTTGTAACGGTGATCAATTTTACTTTCGACGGGGCCAGATTCGTATTTGGGGTTCTCTCTTCCCAGAGCGATTTTGAGAAGGTATTCCCCGCGGATTTGCAGAATAAAGGATTTGGATTTATTTTTGCCTTTCAGGTTTTACCCACCATTATTTTCTTCTCTTCGTTAATGAGTGTATTGTACCATCTGGGCATCATGCAAAGAATTGTGCAGGGGATGGCATGGGTGATGGCAAAGGCGATGCGGGTTAGCGGCGCGGAATCCCTCTCGGTGGCAGCCAATGTGTTTATCGGTCAAACCGAGGCGCCACTGGTGGTGCGTCCCTATGTTCCAAGTATGACCCAATCGGAGTTGCTGACGTTAATGATTGGGGGAATGGCCACCATTGCCGGGGGCGTGCTGGCAGCCTATGTGAATATCCTGGGCGGAAGCGATCCCCAAATGCAGGTGTTTTATGCCAAACATCTGTTGGGCGCCAGTATTATGGCCGCACCGGCAACTATGGTGATTGCTAAAATTCTGTATCCCGAAACAGAAGAATCGGAAACTAAAGGCGAAGTTAAATTACGCATCGAGCGCACGGCAGCCAATGTAATTGATGCCGCCGCAACCGGTGCTGCAGACGGCTTGAAGCTGGCCCTAAACGTTGCCGCCATGTTACTGGCTTTTATCGCTCTGATTGCAATGATTAACTACATTCTGGAAGGGCTGGGAAGCCTGACCGGTTTAAATGCACTCATTGGTAAACCGTTGAATTTGAATTTGATCCTGGGTTACGCGCTGTCTCCACTTTCCTGGATCATTGGTGTCCCATGGCACGATGCTATAAAAGTCGGTTCCCTCATCGGCGAAAAAATTGTAATTAATGAATTTATCGCTTATGTTGATCTGGGCAAGATGGTGCACAGTGGATTATTATCCGAAAAAGCACGCATCATTTCTACCTATGCGCTGTGCGGTTTTGCTAATTTTTCGTCCATAGCTATTCAGATAGGAGGTATTGGTGGGATTGCTCCCAATCGCCGTTCCGATCTGGCACGTTTTGGTTTAAAGGCGGTACTGGGCGGTTCTCTGGCAACGTTTATGACCGCGACCATTGCCGGGGTGCTCACCGGCTTACAATAGAACGAATTCAAACATCGAGGACAATATGAAAAGCTGGGTGAAAATTACTCTTTTGGTTGGGTTAATTGTTTTATTTGTAGGAATATTTTACTATTCGATGTTTTCCAGCTTTATCGAGGGGCCTCCTCCCATCTCTCGCAACAGTTATCTGGAACTGAATATTTTCGGGGATATTCCCGATCGGGAACCCAGTTCTCCTTTCGGGAAAATTTTTGTGGGAGAAGTCCCTTCCATGGACGGATTAATTAATTGCATCCGGAAGGCCAAAATTGACCCCAAAATTAAAGGGATTGTGATCAGGCCGATGGGTACCACCATCGGATGGGCAAAGATAGAAGAATTACGCGATGTACTGAATGATTTCAAAACCAGCGGCAAACCTGTTTATGCTTATATCGAAGTAGCAGGGAATCGGGAATATTACCTTTCGCTGGTGGCAGATACCATTTTTGGTTCGCCCACGGCATCGTTGTTTATTAATGGTTTATCCGGGAAAGCATATTTTGTGAAGAATATGCTGAGCAAGATCGGCGTGGAGGCCGATTTTATCGCTCACGGCAAATATAAAAATGCTCCCGATATGTTCACCCGGGAAAAAATGTCCCCGGCCCAGCGCGAAGTGATTAATTCATTGCTGGATGACATTTACCCACGTTACCTGCAGACCATTGCCCAGAGTCGCAACCTGGAAATAACCACGGTGCGCAGTTTAATTGACCAGGGATTGTTTTCGGTGGAAGAGGCTGTTCAGAAAAATTTGGTGGATACGGTACTTTATTACAACGAGTTTAAAGACAGACTGAAGAAAAAAGGTAAACGTTCGTTACGAATAGTGGATTATTCCCGGTATAAAAAAGTGCGTTTTTCCAGCCTGGGCGTTAAACCCAAAGGTACAATTGCCCTTATCTATGGTTCAGGGAATATTGTCTCTGGTGTGGGAGACGAACTTCCCCAGGATGGGGTTATTACTTCCGAAGCGATGGCTAATGCTATTCGCAAAGCGGCAAAAGATAAAACGGTAAAAGCCATCGTCATGCGCATCGATAGTCCGGGAGGTTCGGGTACGGCTTCGGATATTATCTGGCGAGAAGTGGTGGAAGCTAAAAAGAAAAAGCCCGTGGTGGTATCCATGGGAGATGTGGCGGCTTCCGGGGGCTATTACATTAGCATGGCTGCCGATACCATTGTTGCCGAACCCAGTTCCATTGTGGGGAGCATTGGAGTGTTTGCCGGTAAATTCTCGTTTGGTAAACTCTATCAGAAATTGGGGATTACCAAAGAGGAGATTTTACGGGGGAAAAATGCCAACCTCTTTTCCGAAACTCAAACCTTCTCTCCCGAGCAAAGGCAACTTTTGAAACAATTCATCGATGAATTTTACCGAATATTTGTTACCAAAGCTGCTCAGGGGCGCCATAAAACTTATGAAGAAATAGATGCCATAGCCCAGGGACGCGTCTGGACAGGGCAACAGGGGTTGGAGAACGGTTTGGTCGATAAACTGGGGGGATTAGTGGAAGCTATCCAGGTGGCTAAAAAAATGGCGGGAATTCCCCTGAAAAATCCTGTGCGGATTAAAGTCTTCCCAAAGCGTCGTTCCATTTTCGAAAAATTGCTTAGCGGTAACATGGATGCGCAGCTTATACCGTCGCTGCTCAAGTTCTCTGTTCCAAGAGCAGTTTTATCCTACATAACGGGATTTCTGTATTACCGAGATTACGAACCGCTCTACGTGCTTCCTTTTTATCCCGTGTTCAATTAGGACGCAATCTGAATGCAGACAATGGAAAGATAAATATGGATTTCAAATTGCTATTTCAAAAGGGGAAGATCTGGACACTTTCGAATCTCATTAGTTTTTTGCGTTTGATATTGGGCATTTACACCTATCACTTTATTATTCATCGGCAACTGACTCCCTCGCTTATTATGAGTATCCTGATTGTACTTTCGGATTACGCAGATGGCTACCTTGCCAGGAAACGGAATGAAGTCAGTGAACTGGGCAAGATTCTGGATCCGTTTGCAGACAAAGTTTGTGTGGCGCTGGGGGCAATTGCCCTTCATATCAGTTATGGGTTACCGCTGTGGGTGGTGGTTATCCTGATTGCTCGCGATGTTCTGATCGTCATCGGGTCGTTTATACTCATATCCAGAACTCACCGGGTGGTTGCATCCGAAATTCCCGGGAAAATAGGGGTCACCATTATTGCCCTGTTGCTTCTTTCGTATTTAATTGAGTGGGATGCGGCCAAACCCATTTTGCTGGTACTGGCTGTTATGGCGGTTATTGTTTCGTTTGGATATTACACCTGGCGGTTCTTTCAATACATGATTTTCAATGGAGAAGAAATATGAGTAATGATTTGAACCAGAAACTGGTAAACCAAAAGCTGGTAAATCAGAAACTGGAAGAAAGTTTAAATTATATTCGGCAATTCACGGATATGCAACCAGATATTGCGGTGATTTTAGGTTCAGGATTAGGGGATTTTGCGGATACCCTCCAGGACAAAGTTAAGATTGCAACTGCGGATATTCCTCATTTTCCACGTTCCACCGTTCATGGTCACAAAGGGAATTTGGTTTTTGGGAAGTGGCAGGATGTTCGTGTGCTGGCAGTGCAGGGAAGAACGCACTATTACGAAGGGCATTCCATTCAGGATGTTGCTTACGTGGTGCGGGTGATGTCCCGTCTGGGAGTGAACAAATTATTGGTAACAAACGCTGCCGGAGGAACCAATCCTCGCTTTACTCCGGGCGATTTAATGATTATTGTTGATCATATCAACTTCATGTTTCGCAATCCGTTGTGGGGGAAGCCGGTAGAGGGAGAACCTCGCTGGCCGGATATGTACGATACCTATGATTCCCAATTTGTTGAAATCATAGAGCAGGTGGGGTTGGATCTGGGTATTCCTTTAAAAAAGGGAGTGCTGTTTGTTTCCCCGGGACCCACTTATGAAACGGCTTCAGAGGTGCAGATGGCACGACGTTTTGGAGCAGATGCCCTGAGCATGTCCACCGTTCCTGAGGTTATTGTAGCAAAAGCCAGAGGGATGCGCATTGCAGGAATATCCTGCATAACCAATATGGCAACGGGGATAAGTCAGAATCCCTTATCCCACGAAGAAGTAACGGAAATCGCCAATCTGGTGAAAAACAAATTTCAGAAATTGGTGGCAGAAGTATTGGTACGGTTAGGAAAGATGTGATTGAGATAAACTAAAAAACATTATAATTCAAGCAATATGGTGAATTGTAGATAATATAGGCAGCTTTGAGCCAGAAATCATTTTAAAATAGCTGCCAGAATTATCCCCAGAATAAGCCATAAAGGGATGCTCAGCAAAAGAGCCCAGGCAAATCCCTGAACTGTTTTTAATCTCTCTCTTAAAGATCGTTTTTCAAAGGCCCGCTCGATGCGTAATTTCACATCTTCCATATGAAACGGTTTGGTGATGTAATCGTAGGCACCTTTTTTGATAGCCTCCACCGCTGTTTCAATGGAAGGATATCCGGTAATCATAAGAAAGATAACTTCCTTGTCCACCGAGCGTATCCGTTTCAGCAGTTCCAATCCATCGATGTTGGGCATTAATAAATCGGAAATTACGAGGTCAAATTCTCCTTTTTTATATTTATTTAAAGCATCCTGCCCATCAACTGCTGTAACCACTTCGTAATTCATATTTTCTAAATAATTGGTCAATACCTCTCGAATATTCTCTTCATCATCAACTACCATAATACGCCCAAGCTTTTTCATCGGTCCTCCTCAAATATAAATTTTGCCTAAATTTAAATGATTCCAAAAGTAAATCAAGAAAAATTTTCTCACGCTTAACTTAATTTATATTCGGAAGTTAAAGGAAAAAATTAAGAATTCTTCTGTATTTTATATTTCACTGAAAAACAATGACTTAGTGATGGTGCCCACAAAAATAAACGAATTTTTTTTAGTTTTTCAGTCATTTACTTACCGAATTTTGCTTATTTACAGAGCATTTGCTACGTATTTTGGCAGAGAAATATTTCACTTGCTTTATCAAAGAAATTTATTGTTTTAAGCCAAAAAATTCCAGAAATTCACAGGGGTTTAAAATCTTTATCACAGATAGTACCAGCAATTATTGGCACCAGAATTTTATGATTTTAAAATTGTTTTCTTGTATTTTGCAAAATAACTTTGGTAAACTTAAGCACGAGGAGAATCTATGAAAATTCTGGGAAATCTAATTAAAATTTTAATCGTTGTTTTATTGATTTATGTGCTAATTCAGAATTCCGACCAGGTAGTGGATTTAAGATTTTTTACGCTTTACTACCCAGCAATCCATCTTTCCGTATTATTATTAATTACCCTGGGAATTGGAGCCATTCTTGGTTCATTAATGATGGGTTTTACCGTGTTGCAATTAAAAGGGGAAATCCGTGATTTAAAAAAGAAGAACAAACAACTTAATAAAGAATTGGAAAATCTGCGTAACATATCCATTGAGGAAATTCCGGAAGGGGAATTCGGCGGTTCCGAAGAAAAGCAATCTTAGCAAAAGGAGTTTTAGATGCAGGAGAACACTGTTTTAACAGAAATCATCATTTTGTTGGCGATACTGATTGCTCTTTTGCTGATTTATTATTTTACACGACGTTATCGCAAGCCTTCTCGGCAGGAGGATAGTTATCGCGCTGCGCTGGAAGCTTTAGTGGATGGGGATGTACGGAAAGCAATTCAATTGTTCAAGGAAGCCATTCACCAGAATAGTGAAAATATAGAAGCTTATTTACGATTGGGGGATTTATTACGTGAAAAAGGGCTGGTAAAAAATGCTCTTAAAATTCATAAAGATTTAACATTTCGCACCGGTTTAAGTGAAGAGATGAGTATTAAAGTGCAAAGAAGTTTGATGCTGGATTATGAAGCTCTTGGCGAATACTCCAGAGCAATTCAAACTGCCCGAAGATTGCTGGAAAAAGAAAATCCATATTATCGAGAAGCAGCCTCGAAACTGTTACAATTCTACGAAAAATTAAATAGTTGGGGTGAAGCCCTCCAGGCGACCAACAAATATTTTAAACCACTTCCCGCCTGGTTAAAAAACAAACTTTCTTTATATCATGTATTCGAAGGACTTCAACTACAGGAAGAAGGGAAGGGAAAAGACGCCCGGGTAAAGTTTAAAGAGGCTCTAAAGGTCAATCCTCGCAACGAGGCGGCTTATTATTACCTGGGGAAATCGTATTATCTGGAGGAGCGGATTGAGGATGCCATTAAAGAATGGGTAGAACTCTGCACAAAAATTCCTGAAAAAGCGTACATCGTTTTTGATGATCTGGAAAAAGCCTGGTTCGAGTTGGGGAATTTTTCGGAAGCCGAAAACCTTTACACCAATTTATGGGGAAATGACCATAACAATATCAAAGCAGCGATGGCATTAGCCGAAATTTACAATAAAAAGGGAGAGTACGATCGTGCTCTGGAACTTTTAGAACAATTGCAAGAAGAACATCCCGAGAATTCTTATATTCAACCTTTTATCGTGCAAGTTTTGTACAATAAAAATCAGTACAAAGCAGCCTGTAACAAAGCCCTGGATTTTTTAAAACAACATCAATTTATCGATTATTCCAGATACCAATGCCAGGAATGTCATTATATTAGCGATAAACCATTATGGATTTGTCCACAATGCAAAAGCATCGATTCTTTCAATATTTAGTAATTTTCTTACTTACACTGGTACAGCTATTGCAGGCGCAACCGGAACGCTGGTATCAGTTATATGTTCATCAGGACATTCTTACGTTAAAACAGGCATTAGATAATCACGAAATTCAAAATAAATACTGGAGGAAATTCGTCGAGACATTATTTGTGGAAGAAATAGAAGATGTACTCCCCGCATACATGAAAATTTATGAATCGACAACCGATCCGTTACTTAAAAAGGTGGTTCTGGATCGGGTTTCGCAATATTATTACGCAAAAGGGTTTTACGATACGGCTACACGGATTCTGGAAGATGCACAATTTCGAAGTCAATTGTTTTACATCAAGCAAGATCAGATTCATTTTGGAGTTCAGTTAGGGGCGTTTTCTAATTATAAAAATGCCCTAAATGCAAAAAGTCGGTTTGAGGAAAAGATTTCGGAAATACAAATCCTGTCCAAGCAGCGTAACGGAAAGAAGCTATACATAGTTGTAAGCGGCAGATTTGCTGATAAACGTTCCGCGGAAGCCTATTTACAAAAGTTAAAAAGAGATTACAGAATTAAAGGTATCATAGTTCAATATTGAGGGAATGAATTATGGATATTGATGTGTTAAAGCGCATACCGCTTTTTTCGGAGTTAAGCGATAAGGAATTGGAGAAAGTATCTCAGGTAGCCACGCGTCAGAAATATCACAAGGACAATCTTATCCTCATCGAAGAGGAAGTGGGATCCACCATGTTCATTATTCTTTCGGGACGGGTGAAGATATCGCGCATTAGCGATGACGGACGCGAAGTAATTCTGTCAATTTTAAACGACGGGGATTTTTTTGGGGAGATGTCGTTACTGGATGGGCAAACCCGCAGTGCCAATGTCACTGCTATCGAAGAATCCGAGTTGCTGGTAATCCGGCGCGAGGAATTCTTGCAGTTGCTGCACGACTTTCCGCAGATTGCCATCAATTTGCTGAAGGAATTAGCTCAACGCATCCGCAAGAGCGACGAGCATATTAAATCCCTCTCTCTCCAGGATGCCACCGGTCGGGTAGCCAGTACCCTGTTGCGTATTGCAGAAGATTCCGGTGTTTTCCGAAAGGGACAGGTGGAAATCTCGGAACTGCCTCTGCAACAGGATTTAGCTAATATGGCAGGTACCAGCCGGGAAACAATCTCCCGCGTCATCAAATCCCTTTGCAACAGCGGATATTTAAAGAAAGAGGGAGGCAAAATTATTATTCTGGATTACGAACGTTTTAAAACCATGTTCGCCAGTTATTAAATCGAGCCGATTTCCTTGCAAAAGATACTTTTTTTAGGTCGTAAAATCCATTCTTATCGCTTTGTGCAGGAAGCGCTGGCTAAGGGAGGTTTTTCCGTCTCCTTTGGTAATATTGAGGAAATCACTCCCGATTTCTCTCCATCCAGGGAGTTTGTCCTGGTTCTATTGGAACTTTCCTTATTTAATGATTCTATCCCGGATATTTTGTTCACATTTTTAACAAACATGGAACTGCTGGGAATCCCCACACTGGGTATTTTAAAATCCAGCCAGGCGCGAGTACGCCAGCGCCTGGTGGAATCTGGCCTGAGGGATTATCTTTACCTGCCATTCGATAAGCTGGACTTACAAATTCGGGTAAAGAACTTATTATCGTCGAAATCCCAGGCGGGCAGCGACCAACCCACAGAAAATTCTTTTCATGCCAATATTCGCCAGGCATTCCTGGAAATGGCGGCATTATTGGTGGAAATAAATCATCTGGTACGCGAGCAAAATGCTTCGCTATTTCTGAAAAAAGCCCTCACTTCCATAAAAAGTATTGTTCATGGTGATTATATTCTAATTTTTGAGGTCGAAAACGACTTGAAGCTTGTGCTTAATACCTCTTTACCGTTGCTACCCGTATCGGGGAAGCTGGAAATAAACAGTTCGGAAGTCGTTCCTTTTCAAAAAGCAGTAAAATTGGGGGAATATACCGTTCTAAATCAGATAAACCCAAATAACGAACTCTACTTTTATTTCAAATCTCATTTTAACCTGCAAATTAAAGCATTCGGAGTATTTCCCGTACAAAGCAATGGGAACACCCGGGCAGTTCTAACCGTACTTTTTACACAAAATCGAAAATTCTCCGATTTTCATTTCCGCTATATTCAATTGATTGTTTTTTTAATTGAAACACTTTATCTGCTGCAGAAAACCGTTGATACCTCCTCGGATTCTACCACACCGGAAATGTGGAAATACTCTTTTAAATTCCTGGAACATGTCATTAATCAATTAAACTTTGGTATTCTGGTGGTAGATCGGGAAAAGCGCATTCGGTACCTTAATAAACCGGCAGAAGAGCTTATTAACCGAGCTTCCCGGGAAATCCTGAACAAACCAATTGCCGAAATTCTGGGCGAGCGAAACACCCGCATCCTTTTTGAATCCCTGGAAGAGAAGGAGGGCGCTTACGAGCGACCGGAGATTGAAATTATCCGCGAAAACGAAGAGAAGCTACTAATCGGTTTTACGGTTAGTGAATTCTGGGATCGGGAAATACGGGAAAAGGGATATTTAATCTCTTTAAAAGATATTACCTATTCCAAAGAGTTGCAGGAAGAAATGCGGCGCATGGATCGCCTGGCTTCCCTGGGGGTGATGGCCAGTGGCATTGCCCATGAAATTCGCAATCCTCTGGCGGGAATAAAAGCCATTGCTCAGACCTTCGAAGAAGAACTGGATCCCGACGATCCCAAAACCGAATTTGTCAAGCGGATTATCAAGCAGGTAAACCGATTGGATGACATGCTAAAAAGCCTGTTTTCCTATGCCAAGCCCCAAAAACCCAATCGCCAATTTTATCAAATTGAAACGATTCTCCAGGAAGTGCTGGCGCTGCTTAAACAAAATCTGTACAAGAAAAATATCAAACTCTCCCAATCCACGACCTCTCATGTTCCAGAGTTGTTTGTGGATGCTTCTCAAATTCAGCAGGTATTGTTTAATTTAATTTTAAATAGCATCGAATCCATTGAAAATGATGGGAAGATTGATATTAGCATAGAAGCAGTTCCCCGGGATTACAAGAAATTTCAGCGCAAACCATTTTATCGACTGATTACAGAAAACCCGTATGTACTCATTCGCATTCAGGATACCGGGTGTGGAATTTCCCGGGAAAATCTGCAAAAAATCTTCAATCCCTTTTTTACCACGAAAACATTTGGAACGGGGCTGGGACTATCCATTGTGTATCAGATTGTGAAAGAAAACAATGGGGTGATTTATTTCGACAGTCGGGTAGGAGAAGGAACAGATTGCTATCTTTTCTTACCTGCCTTTGCACCAGATCAAAAAAATAAAATAACGGAAAAAGTATGATACGTTTTGGATATTTTGAGGATTTACTTTCCCTGCCAGCTATTCATGCTCTGGTAAATAACCACATTCAGCATCCATTTAATATGATGGCGCTACCGGAAGCTCAAATTTTAAAGAAACTGCAGGAAGGGAATCTGGATATGGGAATATTATCTCCCTATTATTATGCCCGGAAACAGGGGAGTGTGCGAATTTTGAAAGAGTTTACCATTGTAAGTCGGGTACCCATTGCCAGCAGTTTATTATTCTTTCGGGGGAATTTGAAAACAATCGAAGAAGTGTACTGGAAAAGAAATCCTCAAGCTCAATTTGAGCACTTCCTGGGCAAATTGGTATTAGAAGAGTTTATGGGGGTGGAAAGCGAATGGAAAGAATTTGAAGCGGATCTGGAAGTGGAGGAATTGTTACTGAAATATCCGGTCATATTACTTACGGGAGAGGATGCTTACCGTGCCAGTGACTCTGCCGAAGGAATGATAGATTTAACCGAAGAATGGTTGTTGAAAACAGATTTACCCATAGTTCAAAGGTTAATTGTGGTAAGGGATACGTTTAAGGATAGCGGTGAACTGGAGACTTTGCACAAATCGATACAGGTGGGCATAAGGCGTTTGAAATCGATTTCTGAGGATTTTGCCTCCCAGAAACAACGAAATTGGGATATTTATTTTAATATTTTGCAAAAGCTGGAATTTAGTGGGCAAACGCCGGAGGTCTGGGATTCGCTGCGGGAATTCTTGCAGTACATGTTTTACAAAGGAGAAGCAGATTATTATCCGGAGATGGAATTCTTCGATTAATTCCAATACGTCCTTTGGATTAGTTTTTAAGCTGCTTTCACGAACCATCCTGTAAAATATATTTACATCCAGAATATTGTTTTGGGGAATAAAGAACTCCCCGATGATAAAATTTTGTTTAAATTGGCACGGTGATATAAGCAAATTTGGAGTCTATTATCCGGGTGCTACAGAGAATAGGAAGAAATAAATTTTCCCTGTTTCGGAATAAAATAAAATTTTCCCGAAAGTGATCCCACCTTTTTAATTAATAATAAACAAAAATGAACCGGGAAATTCAGCACATTTAGCTTTAGAAATCAGAAAAAATATTATTGGGGTGAATGAAACAATTTTCATCCGGAACAATGGAGGATGTTTTTATGAGAACCCATCTGAATTAACCTTCAGTGTAGATGAGAAAATTACCTGTTCTGTATGGCAAGCCATTTGCAAATAAAAAAACAGGATTTCAAGTAGGAGACAGGAAAATGAGTTTGCGAAGGACATTTTCAACGGGTGTAATAGGAGTTATCTTTGTTTTGGGATTTACGATTTTTTCTTATTCGGTTAACGCCGCAGGAACCTACAGCTTCAGTTTTTTAAAAATCCAGCCAGGTAGTCGAGCTCAGGGAATGGGGGGCGCCTTTACCGCATTAGCATCTGATGCCAGCGGCATTTACTATAATCCTGCAGGTCTGTCACAAATTTATCTTCCCACTGTTATGTTTCACCATACGCAATGGTTTCAGGATATATCCATGGAGTACTTAGCCGGGGTGGTGCCGGTAAACAACCGGCTTCGTCTGGCCGGTAGTTTTGGTTTTCTGCATCTTCCTCAGATGACACGATATGATATTGACCCGGCTACCGGAGAAGCACTAAATATGGGCTCTTTTAGCCTATATGATATGGTAGGTCAGTTGGGTATGACATATCGGATAACTCATTCTTTTTCCCTGGGATTTCAGGCTAAATTCTTGCAGGAAAAAATAGACGATTTCGTGACGAATGGTTTTGGGTTCGATTTTGGTTTTTTATACCATTTACCCATTAATTACGTCTCGATTGGTGGAGCGATCCAGAATTTAGGACCGGGAGTTCGATATGAAACAAATGTGGAAAAATTGCCCATGACGTATCGAATTGGAATCGCATACCAATTTCCTAATACCAATTTTACACTGGCAATGGATGCTGTGCAAACTCTGGGTGAATCATGGAGATTTTACCCTGGCATCGAAACCGGTCTGGGTAATTTTTTATCCCTGCGTACCGGGTATCATTTTTCTCAGGAACTGGAGAACGGATATAGTTTTGGAGTTGGAATAAACATCAAAGAACATTATCAGCTTAACTACTCATTTATGCCATTCGGTGAATTGGGAAACACCCATCGTGCCGAATTTATTATCCGTTTTGGAGACATTGTGTCGGGCGGACATCACGAAAGAATTGCCGAGAAGAAAAACGACATTCCTCGGGATTTGTATGCCACCACGCGCAATTATATGATTGATTACCCGGAAAGTGAAGAAGAATTGCCACCACCTCGGCAGGTATCTGCTTACCAGATTGGTAAGCAAGTACTCCTCTCCTGGAAACCTATTTACATTAAAGGGGTGCGCTACAATATTTATGTTCGGATTCCTGGCCGTACTGGAATTGTCAAAATCAATGATAGCCCTATTCCAGAAACGGTGTTTAATTTTACACCCCGGGCGACTGATCTGGAGGTTGAATTTTTCGTTACTTCGGTAAAAGATGGTAAGGAAAGCGATTTTTCCTATCCTTTTAAGTTGCAATACAGATATCTGGATATGGATTTCTAACAATTTTTCCTGTTCCTGATTTTCCTAACCGGAAGGCAATTTTTTTGTCTTCCGGTTTTTATGTTATACTGATTGTCCTTCCATCCTTTTGTTCCCACAGAAGCTGTCGATAATTAAAATCATTGGAATATTTGAGTTTATTTCAGGTGAAATCCATGAACAAAACAGCATACCACCGAATTCTAATTTTTCCCCTCGTTATTGCGTTATTTATTCTCATCATTTACCAGATGCAAAAAAATGTGGAGCGAGCCGCTCTGAATACTGAATATCAGTATTCAGTCATTCAACCAAATTTGGAGAAAGAGAAAAATTACGATGTGCTTTATTACAAAATCCGTTTAAATGTCGAGGTCGATTCCTCATTACAGAAGGGGTTGTTGCAGGGAGCCGTTCAAATCCTGTTTAAAATTGAGGAATTTGGCACAGATAAAATTTTGTTGAATTTAAGTGGAATTTTTCAGGTCGATTCGGTAAAAGGTGCCAGTTCCTTCCGGCACGAAAAGAATCACCTCAAAATTCATTTGCCCGGTAAGCTGGAAACAGGGAAGATTCACTCGGTTACAGTATATTATCACGGATGGCCCCGAACGTATCATAAATGGATTTACGGCTGGAAATTAGCGGTGCATTCGGGAGAGGATGGAAAAAATTCTCCCTGGATAAACACTATAAATCCACCATATGGTGCCGAAACCTGGTTCCCTTGTAAAGACGATCCGGCGGATAAAGCAGATTCGGTTCGAATCGAGGTGGAAATTCCGGACACGTTGCTTGCGGTTTGTAATGGAGTTAAAGTAAAGGAACAGAAGAAACCCGATAACCGCAAGCTGGTTATCTGGAAAGAAAGCTATCCCATTTCCCCTTATTTAATTGCTGTTAACATTGGAAAATTTTCTGTTTTTCGCAGGATGTATTACCCTCGAAATGGGCAACCTTTCCCGGTTTACATCTATTCCTGGCCAGAAGATTCAGCCAACATTCCGCTTATCTATAGCAACCTGTTCGATATGTTAAATTATTATACTCGTGTCCTTGGTGCCTATCCCTTTGAAAAAGAAAAATATGCCATGGTAATTCATTCGGGAAGCGGTGGGATGGAAAACCAGACCATTTCCAGCGTTGATCAATTCTCTCCTTACAAAAAGGAATTATACGCCCATGAATTGGTACATCAATGGCTGGGTGATAAGATAACCAACCGCTCGTTTCATGAATCTGCCATAAACGAAGGTCTGGCCACATTTTTCACCGGGCTATATTTACGGGCTTCTCAGGGAGAATCGGCATTTACCGACTTCTTGAAGAAAAATACCTATCTTAAACCGGGTTCGATCTGGGTGGAGAAAGATTACATTCCGGATTCTGTTTACCATCCCGGGCGGGTGTATAAAAAAGGAGCCTGGTTCTTTTATATGTTGTACAATATTCTGGGAGAAAAAACATTTCTACAGACTATCCAATCCTGTTTGAATAAATGCGAATATGGAAACGTAAGTTTTGAAGATTTAGAAAAAGAGTTTCAAAAATTTACCCAACTAAATTTAAACCGTTTTTTTCACCAATGGATTTATTGTTCCTCCATTCCACACATTCTGGGAAAGGTTGTTGTTAACCAGAATGGAGACCGTGGCTATAACTACTTTCTGGAAATTCGTCAAAAGCAAAAAGGAGAGGCGTTTGTCCTCCCGTTACAGATATCATTTAAAAATACACATCGAGATACTCTACTTGCTTTTGAAATTTTCAAGAAAAAGCATCATTTTGAATTTTCCTTACCATTCAAAGCGCAAGAAATGGTTATTGATCCCCAACAAAAACTGCTGATTACCTGGGAGGTTAAAATTAAATCCGATGGTTAACCTTTACAGCGAGGTAAAAATTTTTGAAAATATTTAAATCTAAAGAAATTATTTTTTCATACGAAAATGAAATTAGCAAAGGGATTTGTGTAAAACTTTGGATTGGGTATGAACACAGGGAATGGCAGAAGCAACCGAAACATCACTTCAAAGAATACATTCAAAACGATTTGTTAAATCAGGAGGGTAATCATGGAATTAAATGTTGAACAACAAAATGGTTTGTTAAATGTAACTGTGATTGGTGCGGTAGAT
>JALXCH010000381.1 GCA_026991005.1 Calditrichia bacterium
TTATTGTGATTCTCAAAATATAATTTATGAAAAATACTTGCAAAAGAGCGATTATTATCTTAAAATAAAGAAAAAAGGGTTGACTATGATTTTAGAGTACAATTTCCGAAATGTCCTGTCATTTAAAGAATTAAACACCTTTTCCATGCTGGGGGTTAATGCTTTTAAAGAACATGAACCGGATAACGTAATTTATCAGAACAAATTTAAAATTTTAAAGTCAGCAGCCATTTATGGGGGCAACGCAAGTGGTAAAAGCAATTTCGTTAAAAGCTTGAATTTTATGAAATACATGGTGAAGAACTCATTTAAAAATGCGTTGTCTGATAATAAAAATTTGATGATTGAAAATTTTTTATTAAATAATCAATCAGTCAAATCTCCCAGCTTATTTGAAATTGTGTTTTATCATAAAAATGTTAGATACAGATATGGGTTCGAAATTTTCAATGGAGAAATAATAAACGAATGGTTATATAGCACTATCCATAAAAAAGAAGTATTTCTTTTTGAAAGGGAAAGACAGAATTTCAGAATCAACAAATCATCTTTTAAAGAGGGAATCAATCTTGAATCCAAAACAAGAAAAAATGTCCTTTTTTTAAGTCTCGTTGCCCAATTTAACGGAGAAATTACAAACAATGTTATCGATTGGTTTAACAATGTGAATATAATAAGCGGAATCCAGGATTTAGGATACAGCTTTTATACTATTGAAAAATTAAGAAATGATAAAAATTTTAAATCCTGGTTATCCCGTATTTTAAGGAGCCTGGAAATAGCAAATCTTTCCATTGAAGAGATTGATCTGGAAAATGAAGAATTAGAAAAATTTCTGAAAAATACAAATAATAAAAATATCATTAATATCGTAAATACAGCAAATGGTGTAAAAAGTAAAAAAATCCAGATTTTAACCTGGCATAATAAATTTGATGAAAACAATTTATTAATAGAAACAATACCTTTTGACTTTGATCGACAGGAATCTGAGGGAACTAAGAAATTTTTTTACTTACTGGGTCCCTGGTATGATACTTTAAAAAATGGGAGAATCCTGATTGTCGATGAACTGGATTCTCGTCTTCATACACTTCTTACAAAACGATTAATTGAACTATTCCACAAATATAACAAAAACAGGGCGCAGCTCATTTTTACTTCTCACGATAGTCTGCTGCTGGACAAAAATTTGTTCCGAAGAGACCAGATCTGGTTTGTGGAAAAAGACCAATTTGGTTCATCTCAACTTTACTCTCTGGCTGATTTTAAAACGAAACTGGTGCGGAAATCTTCTTCATTCTATAAAAATTATCTGGAAGGTAAATATGGTGCTATAACGGATATTGAGTTAACCAATAATTTAATGGAACTTCTGAATAGTGCCTAAACATAAGAAAAGACCTTTAAAAAGATATCGTAAAAATCTCGATTTAAAAAGCGGCAAACCTAAAAGGTTTGTTGTTTTTAGTTTGAAAGATTTTGATAGAACCCAGGGACAGAGTTTTAAAGAATGGGAAAAAGAGAAAATTCTTTCTAATTTACTAAACCGTCTTCAAGAAATAAGCAGATTAACTATAGAAGAAGCTGTGCACCAACAGATTATTAAACCGTATGATTCTTTTCCACCGGAATCGGAATTTAAACCTCCCAGACATGTACCCGAAGATGTGCGATGGGCTACTATCCGAATTAAGGGAAAGGAAAGAGTTGCCGGATATATAGAGGAAAACATCTTTTATATCGTGTTTCTGGATAAGGACCACAAATTTTGGATTTCAGAGAAAAAACACACCTGACTTAAAAATACTTCTCTCAAAAAAATTAACCCCCATACCGCACAAAAAATTTTGTTCTATGGGTGCTTTTATTATTTCATTTGAGAGTCATTTAGTTTGTGAGAGGATGTTTTGCAAATCGAATTTGACATTTACTTTTTTGTAATTACTTGTTTATTTTTTAATTAGCTTTGGATAGAAATTGTGCAGCAGTATTATATTCGTTTTTGTTTTTAATCCGCTCATAAACTAACCCGTATAATCCAGATTAAAAATGTTTTAACAGAAAATAGATAGCCGTTTTAAATTAAATTGCTTTATCTTGCTTATTCGTTACTTTTTTTGATACACACCCCAAAATTGAAAAATTACAGTTGAAAATTTTCTAAAAAAATTATATTTTTACTACGAGGTCTATTATTCCCAATAATCCTTGAAGGAAATCAACCATGAGCATTACCCGGAAACTGGGAGAAGATCCCACCATCACTGGTCGGCATCGGGAATTAAAATTGTTCACCGACCGCCATGAGGCCATTAAACGGTTTTGCCAGTATCTACATTCCTCTCCCACGCCAGCCAGAATTCTCTTTTTCCATGGAGCCGGGGGCAACGGCAAAACCCTCTTGCTGGCCAAACTCCGCCAGAGCTTCTGCTGGCATTTCCCAGAGGACATTTGGGGATTGCTGGAGGGATTGGAAGACGAAAACTTTAAACACCGGTTCATTGCCCGGCGAAAAAAATATGCCCAACGGGTGCCTTTTGCCTTTCTCGATTTCAGTACACCACCACGGGGGGAAGACCGCCCCCTGGAGGACTTCTCCGCCCTGCTGATGCTCCGCCGCCAATTAGAACGTTTTAACTATCCCTTCCCGTCGTTCGATTTTGCTTGCCTGTGGTATTTGCATCAGACAAACCAGCTGACCCCTGAACGCCAGCGCAGTTTGTTCCCCGCCGGGGAAAGCGATTTCATCGCTGAACTGGTCAATTTGATCTCCGGCAGTTCCTGGGGGACCCTGGCCAACGCGGCGATACAACTTTTTAACAAACACTTTACCAAACACTGGAAGGAAAAATTCACCCTGTATCGCCAGAAACGCCAATTGTCAGAAGACACTCTGCAAACCATCCAGCGGCTGGATCCCTGGACGGAGTTGCTCGATAAATTGCCGACGCTGTTTGCCCAGGACCTCAACGCTGCTCACCAGACAGAAGCACGGCACCTGGTGCTCTTTTTTGATACCCATGAAGCATTCTGGGGGCACGAGCGCAATCTTCCGGAAGCAGCCTACTTTCAGCGGGATGAGTGGTTCCGCCAACTTCTGTGGAGGCTAAAACTGGAAGCAGGGATTGTAGTGGTGGTGGCCGGACGGGATGCTCCCCGCTGGCCAAAGGCCCATCCATATCAAATCCCGGAAGAGTTTCTCGAGCTCTACCTGGTTGGGAATCTATCGGAAAAAGATGCCCGGGACTATTTGCAGCGGGCCGGGATAACAGACGGAAATTTGCAGGAAGCTCTGATTCGCTATACCCGGGTGAAAGAAGGGGAAGTGCATCCCTTGTACCTCTCTCTGGCAGCGGATACCGTGCTGGCTGCCCAGCGACAGGGTATTTCCCTGAAGGCAAAGGATTTTACCCGGATTCCGCGGGCAGAGGAAATAGAACGGACACTGGTAAACCGTTTTTTAAAATATGTGACTGCCGATATTGGGGATGGGATCGTCGCTTTGAGCGCTGCCCGCAGTTTTGATGAAGAGATATTCCGCATCCTGGGGCAGGCGCTCAACTTCAGCAGCCGGCGGGCGGATTTCCGTCAGATCATTGGCTTTTCTTTTGTGGAGCCACTCTCCGGGCTGGAACCGCCCCGCTACCGTTTGCACAGCCTGCTGCGGGAGTTGCTCACCAAGCAGTACCAACAAATGGTGCAGGAAGCCCACCGGATTCTGGAGAGCTACTACCGGCAGCAGGAAGGGGCAGAGGCTCTGGTGGAAGCCGTTTACCACCGCTGGCAGTTGCAGCCTAAAGAGGCGGTAAACGAGTGGGAAGAGCTTTTTGAGGATTGGCTTACACACGCCCACTACCAGGACTGCCTGCACCTGGTGGAGATTAGCCGGGAATGCTCTCCGGCGGATGATTTTGATCGAGGACGGATATTGGAATCACATGGAAACCTGTTTACAACACTTTCCCGCTACCGGGAAGCCCGCAGTGCCTTTGAACAGGTTCTCGATGCGTATGATCAATGGTTGGAAGTCTATCCTGACTCTATTGCTGCCTATAACAACAAGGGCAATGCCCTAGAAGCGCTGGGGGATCTGCTCACCCACATCTCGGAGTATGGAGCTGCTAGAAATGCTTACAAACAGGCTATTGTTAGTTTTGAAGAAGCCTTGCGACGCAAACCAAATCTGGTACAGGTTCACAACAATAAAGGCAATGCCCTACAAGGCCTGGGCGATCTGTTCACCCGCCTTTCAGAGCATGAATCTGCTCGCAATGCCTACAAACAAGCTATTGTTAGCTTTGAAGAAGCCCTATTCTGGGCTCCGGATGACATCGGTGCCCACAACAACAAAGGGATTGCATTGGCGAAACTTGGCGGTCTACTCTTCAATCTTTCAGAATATAAAGCTGCTCGGCGTGCCTATGAGCAGGCGATTGCCAGTTATGAAGAAGCCCTGCGCCGGGCGCCGGATTTCATCTTAGCACACAACAACAAAGGACGTGCCCTAGAATTTCTGGGCGGTTTGCTTGCCGGTCTTTCGGAGCATGAATCTGCCCGGCGAGCCTATAAGCAGGCCATTGCCAGTTATGAGGAAGCCCTGCAACGGGCGCCGGATTTCATCGACGCCCACAACAACAAAGGCGCTGCCCTGGTATCTTTGGGCGATCTGCTCGCCAATTTTTCAGAATATGAAGCTGCCCGCAACGCCTATGAGAGGGCTATTGACAGTTTTAAAGAAGCTCTACGCCGGGCGCCGGATGACATCAATGCCCACCACTACAAAGGCAATGCCCTGCAAGGTCTGGGCAATTTGCTTGCCCGTCTTTCGGAGCATGAATCTGCCCGCAGCGCCTATAAGCAGGCTATTGCCAGTTATGAAGAAACCCTGCGCCTGGCGCCGGATGACATCTCCACACACAATAATAAAGGCGCTGCCCTGGCATCTTTGGGCGATCTGCTCGCCAATCTTTCAGAATATGAAGCTGCCCGTAGCGCCTATAAGAAGGCCATTGCCAGTTTTGAAGAAGCCCTGCGCCGGGCGCCGGAT
>JALXCH010000382.1 GCA_026991005.1 Calditrichia bacterium
CACCTTACCATCTTTGGTGCGATAGGATTCGGCGATTTGAACCGTTTTGTGCGTTTTTCCGTTTCTTGTTGAGCCGCTAATTTTAATAAACATAGCCTAATATAATATATCCTGTGGGCAATGTTAAGTGCTATTTCAAACGATTCATAGACTATACAAAGGTGTAAAAATAGGCTTCCGTGTTGCAGTTTTTGCAGTAATAATTAGCAATTCAGGATATTGTGCAAATAAACAACTGTCAAACTCGGGATTTAAATCCGGAGCGTTTTTCAAGTTCATTGTCAGATTCCCTCGGTCGCCTAATGCAAACATTTAGCAGGCCAAAAATAAAACTACTACGTGGGGAAATTGATTTTCCCGTGAAAATATTGTATCTTATTTAGTACAAAATAAGAAACTAAATAAGGTGAATACTATGAGAACAATAAATATTAAACAAGATATAAAATCCTTATCTTAATTCAGGGCGAATGCTTCAAAATTATTAAAACAAGTAAATAATACCCGTCGTCCTTTAATAATAACTCAACATGGAAAAAGTAAAGCCGTCTTAATGGATGTAGCTGATTATCAGAATCTAATCGAAAAATTAGATATATTAGAAGATATTAGAAGATATTTATTTTTCAGAAAAACAGATAGCAGAAGGTAAAGGGATTCTGCATAATCAAATTAAGGAAGAATTGCTAAAAAGATTTAAATAATGAAAATTATCTGGTCACCCCGTTCAAAGGTCCAATTGATGGACATTGCGGAATATATTGCTTTAGACAAGCCAGAAGCAGCTCATAAATGGTTAGAGAATGTATTTCAGAATGTTGAAAAGCTAAAATTATTCCAAAATCAGGCAGCAGAATACCTGAAATAAATCAAGAGAATATACAAGAAATTATATTTGTTAATTATAGGATAATCTACAAAATTGAAAAAGATGTAATTATTATTGCTTCAGTTCGTCATGGAAAACAATTATTAGATAGGGATGAATTAAAATAAAAACACTAAAAGAGACTGCTAACAAATCGCTTAACACGAAATTTGTCACTCGTCCTGCCTCGGGCACAGCGCGGGCGAAGAATTGGTCCAGTGAGTAAGTGTCGCCAAGTAAAAGTTTTTTGGCGCGTGGCATATCCGGTTAGCTCAATCGTTAGCGACCTAAAACTACAATGGAGGTACAAAAATGAAGATCAAAATTTACTTAGAACCAAGCGAAGACGGAGGCTACACTGCTATAGTTCCTTCACTGCCGGGTTGTATTTAGGAAGGGGATACAAAAGAAGAAGCATTAAAAAATATCAGAGAGGCAATTGAGCTCTATTTGGAACCGGTAGAAGACGATACTTTAACAATTTCCCAAGCTGAAGAAGTTGAATTAACAATATAAATTAGATTCCAAGTCTGAACTATGACACTGAAATAGGCTCAAATAACTTTAAATGACTTTCTCAAAAAATTATGATTTCGCTAACAAATCGCTCCACATGACCGCCATTCCGCTGCGCTCCTTGGCGGCAGGTGAGCTTGGTCGTTAGGCGCGGAAGATGAAATAAAATATTTCAAGCGGTGAGCATTACAGCCATACATTTGGAGGATGATTTGCCGGAAATTGCCCGCTTCTTTGGCATTATTGTTCGTATGTATGCCGAGCCGGGAACATCTCACCTTCACCCGCACTTTCATGTGTACTTTCAGAACTATGCCGCAGTGTATAGCATCGAACCTGTGGAGATGATAGGTGGTGACCTACCTCGGCGCCAACGGCGGTTGTTGGAGGCATGGGCCGAACTTCATCAAGGAGAGTTGCAGGAGAATTGGGAACGCTTGCAACGGGGACTTTTTCCGTACAAAATAGCCCCTTTACGGTAAGAGGAGAACAAGGATGGAAAAGCACAAGATTTATCGAGTAGTGGACTTTGAAATTGTAGGGTCGTACACTTTGCGCGTGGTCTTTGATGACGGTGTAGAGCAGGTGATTGACTTTCGAGGGGTGCTGGCGGGGCCAGTGTATGGGGCGTTGAAGGATGAGAAGATGTTTCGTGGGGTGGAAATTGACCCGGAGGCGCATACGTTAGTATGGCCAAACGGGGCGGATTTTGACCCGGAGACATTGCATGATTGGCCGAGGTATGAAGGAGAGATGAAGCGGATGGCAGCGCGGTGGAAGAGAGAAGCTGAAGTCATGGGGAGAAAGCGGAGGGCCTAACCGATTGCTCAGCGGACGCGGCTGCGCCGCGCACGAACGTCGGCGGAATTTCGGCCAAAAATCGTTTGCCAGCCAGGGCCTGGGACGGCGCCGCCGCGCCGCTGACGCTATCGTTATTTTTACCCGGCGTAAAAATTGTTCCATATTCAAGCGCTAAAGCGGAAAAACCTTGCTGATTTACCATGAAATATTTAAATTGAATTTGTGCTATTTAGAAAAAGAAATAAATAGATGTTCTCCCTGGCTTTGGCGCCAGGAAGGTTGGTCAGGTTAAATAAAAGCGGTTTTGTTTTCTACAGAAAGGCTAGTGGAAGAAATTCCGCCGGGTTCCGTTTCCCGCCGTTGCGGGACAGGCGCAGCGAAAAATGAGCGCTCGCTTTCGTCCGGGGCCCGCGCCAAAAAGAATATCGCTGCATATAAAACGACAAGACAATCAACGGGAAGTAACATTTACCCGCTACGGTTAGTTCTGGACATTATACGAAAAATAATAAAAGGGAAGAAACATGGAGTCAAGTTCCTGGCTAATATTGGCGATATTTATTTTAGGAAGTGGCTCTTTAATTGGTTTCTTTATAACCAAGACTGGAGGGTTTGGCCGTTTTACAACAAGTACCCTGTTGGTGATTTTAGTATTAACAATATCTAGCCTACTTTATGCAAGCGGAAAACTTGAAGGTCAAATAATGGCTAATGTTTTATTTGCAATTTTTGGTTTTGCTAGTGGTTTATTTACTAGTAATTAAAGCGTTTGGTTGAACATACATTACTGTAGACTTAGGTTGCTCAGCATATCTTTATCGTTTTGAAGATTTAAAAGTTTTTCTTTGGTGAAAGAAATAATCGATTTTGATGTATAATGCTTATAACAATGAAAGGACAATGCGAGAGTATAATTAACATTTGAAATGAAATTGCCGCTCTATTTGTTGCGATTTGGAATTTCTATCATCACTTTTTAAGAGGGGTATTGCTTACGTTGATTACTCAACTCATAAATTAGAAAGCGAGTTTACATCGTTTGAGCATATAGAACTGGAATGAGCGAACAAGATTATTGTATCTGACACAACACCAATAATAGGATGGACATCTAGAAGTCGGTTTGAACTGTTGAGAAAACTCTTTCGAGAGGTATTTATTCCGCAGGCAGTTTACGATGAAAAAGAAATAGTCAATATTAAAACGCTCTAACCCGAATTGAATCAATTGTGGGAAAATGATTTTAGTATCAGTTAGTAAGTAATAGATTTATGATTAAAACGAGCGCAAAAGAAATGATTTTTAAAATCGTATATGACCTACACTAAATGGGCACAACTTGCCTTTGGCATATTATAAGTTGCGATAAACTTAAATGTTTGGGTTATAATGAAACTATCAACATTGTAAAATTAGGTAGGCGTAAGTCAACACATTAAAACTCACAAAAATAAGAAGGAGTTCAAAATGGCAAAAATAACAAAAAAGCAAGCAGAAGAAGAATTAAAAAATGAAGCAAAAAATGTTACAGAAGATGACCTTCGAAAAGTACTTGAAAAACAAAAAGAAATAGAAGATAAATTTAAAGGAAATGGACCGCTTGGTAGATTTGTCGCTGATATTAAACTCCTTTTTGCAATCATTAAAGATTATATTAATGGAGAATATAGGGAAATTCCATGGTGGTCTATTGCAGCTATCGTTGCTGCATTGTTATATGTTTTTAATCCCTTAGATCTTATTCCAGATTTCATTCCAGTAATAGGGTATATCGATGATGCTACAGTTGTAGCAGCCTGTTTGGCAATGGTAGAAACGGATTTACACAAATACAAAGATTGGAAAATGAAAAATATATAAATTGTTGACAAAATGCTTCACTTTACCCCTAATTATATTTATTTATTAGCACCAGATAAATTTTGTCGTCATATTGAAACAAGAAATTATGAATAATAATTAACATTATTTGTGAAATTATTATATGAGGCGCACATATGATAAAGAAACTAACTTTAAGTATAGATGAAGCCACAATTGAGAAAGCAAAAAGATATGCAAAGAAAAAGAAAAAAAGCCTCTCTAAATTAGTACAGGAATATCTTCAATATGTTGCTGAAAAAGAAAACGAGAACCTGGAATTAGAATTAACACCGACAGTAAAGAAACTACTTGGTTCTGTGAAAATTAAAGAAAAATCTATTGAAAATGCAAGATTCAATTATCTCAAGGAAAAATATATTGATGGATAAAATTTTTATTGATGGTGATGTAATACTGGATTTGCTGCTTAAAAGAGAAAGATTTTACAAAGAAGCAGCCAAATTGTTTACTTTAATAGAACAAAATAAAATAGAAGGATATACTTCCCCTTTAATAATAGCAAATATTTATTACATAATAGCCAAACTTGAGAATAAACAAATTGCACTTGAAAAAACAAGGTTATTACGAAATCTATTAAAAATACTTTCTATAGATGAAAAAATATTAGATATATCATTATTGAATCCATATAAAGATTTTGAAGATAGCATACAATATAATTGTGCATTGATACATGGGATAAAAACTATAATTACCCGGAACATTAAAGATTATCCTGAAGGTGAAATCAATATTTTAGAACCGAAAGATTACCTATTTATATACAAAAAAAACTCTTGAAATATTTATTTAAATAACACATATCATTGAACTTAATCTTTCACATTGTTACAGTTTTGGCAATTAAATTATAAAATAGTTAATATCTAAAAAAATGATTTCAATTTCTGGCAAACACAGCCATTCAAGTATCGTTTAAAAACATTGGAAATCATAAGAGAAGAGTATAATAAGTGGAAATATGGTCCTCAAC
>JALXCH010000383.1 GCA_026991005.1 Calditrichia bacterium
GCCTGATAGACACGACAATATTCTGCGGCTGATCCGAGGTGGTGTCCGTAATTAAGAATGATGAAACGGCGGAAAAGGAGGCTCTGCGATGCGCTTGGATTGATTTTCTGGTAAGTTTGCAACAGGTGATCGCTCATACCGAACCCACCCACTTCTAACAAACAGTAATCAAGCAGGTCTTCTGTCTCGTCGCACATGCCATGTGTTTCGAGAATTTCCAAGATCGCAGCCGTAATGTCTACCTCAGCAAAAAAGAGCGTAAAGATGCACTCAAGATCCCCGCTTCACTCAATCTCGCGCGCAGTCTGATCAATCAGGGCATCCTTGAAACGGAAGAGATAACGGCAAAAATGAAAGAGGAAAAAAAATCTGTTCGAAATTTGGTTATTGGAATTGATCCGGGATTTGTTATTTACATTTTGTAATTTTCCAATTATTATTTTCTCGTTGCTTTCTTAAATTTGCTCCCCAATTCGTCAAACGTATCATAAAGAACCGGGATGACCAGCATAGTTAAAAAGGTTGAAGCGGTCATACCGCCGATGACGGCAATTGCCAGCGGAGAGAACCGCTCCGCACCCAGCGCCCATTCCAGCGCCAGGGGAACCATTCCCACGATGGTGGAAAAGGAAGTCATCATAATGGGACGGAAACGGGTCGCCACGGAACCAATAATCGCTTTTTGCCGTTCCTCACCGGCTTCCCGCCGCTGGCGAATGAAGTCGATTAATATGATGGAGTTGTTTACCACAATTCCCACCAACAGGATTAATCCCACCATCACCGGCATGGATACCGACTTTCCGGCAATTAGCAGCGCAACGGAGACACCGATTAAGCTGAGCGGAATGGCCATCATCACCGTAATGGGATGAACCCAGGAGCGGAACTGTGCCACCAGAAGTAAATAGATGGCAATTACGGCAATCCCCAGAGCACCCATCAATTCGCCGCGGGATTCGGCCATGTCTTTATTTTCGCCTTCCAGCCGAATGGTGTATCCCTGAGGAACAACGACCTGCGAAACCGCTTTTTCCACATCGGCTGTCACAAAGTTCAGGGGACGCTTCTGGTGTAAAGCCAGAATCTGCAGAGTGGGTTCCAGATTCTCCCGGGTTACCAGACCCTGCACCAGAACTTCCCTGCCGGTAGCCACCGCCCCCACTGGAAAAATTTTTCCATCCCGAGCCGAAACGGCGCGAACCGCGTAGGCATCCTGTTCGGTCTCACGAAAGGCTTTGCTATAGCGCACCCGAATGGGGGTATCTTCGCCCAGCGGCCCACGCAAAATACCGGCATTTATGCCGTCCAGAGACTGCATTAACTCCTGCGATATGGCAGCCGGAGGCAGGCCCAGTTCCCTTGCCCGTTCTTCATCCACCGAAAGCAGAATACTGCGTTGATCCATACGCCAGCTTCGGTAAGGATTCACCACGCCTGGCACACCCTTCACTTTTTCCAGTATCTGGTCCCCTAATTTGTTCAGTACCAGTTCATCTTCCCCACGGATACTAACGACAATGGAGGCAGCCGTGGTGACTTTAGCGGTGGCACCGGATTCCCGAACCACGTAGTTTTGAATATTGGGTACCCTGGCCAGCTTCTCCCGAATGCGATCCTGAATCTGCCAGATACTTTCATCCCGTTCGGTGCGCGGCGTCAGGGTAATGGAGATGAAGGCATTGGTCGGTCCCTGCACACCACCACCACCGAAGGAGTGCATCCCCGGCTCAAAACCAATCTGAGTGGAGATACGCTCTACTTCCGGTTCTTCCATAATAATCTTTTCCACCTGTTTCACCACCGCTTCGGTTTCGTCCAGCGAGGATCCGGAGGGTGTTTCTACGGTGACGAAGCTGGTTCCACCGTCCATTTTGGGAAGCAATTCCATGCCCAGGGAACGCAGCAGTACAATTCCAAAAATAAATAAAACAATTGCGGTAACGATAACCACCCAGCGCGCTTTTAGACTGCGGGTGAGGAGTCCAATGTAAAACCCCCGCAGTTTTTCCATAGCACGGTTCCAGGGAGTAGCAATTTTTCTGGCGATCGCTTCCAGCTTACCACCTTCGCGGGTCACCATTTCCGTTAAAATTGGGACCAGGGTAAGCGATACCAGCAACGACCCCAGAAACGCAATAATCAGGGTACTGGCTAAAGGACCGAACGTTTTACCGGTAAATCCGTACAGGAAAAGCAGTGGAATTAACACCACCAGCGTGGTGGCATTTCCGGCGATAACAGCAAACTGAATCTCTTCCGCTCCGGCCAGAGCCGCTTCCTTTGGCGAAAGGTTCTCTTCCTGGTAACGGCGAGTAATGTTCTCCAGAATAACCACCGAGGCATCCACGACCATTCCCACCGAAAGGATAATGGCAGTAAGGGTCACCAGGTTAACCTCGATGCCAAAAAGCTTCATTCCGGCAAAAGTAAGCAAAAAGGACATGGGCATGGAAACGGATACCACCAGGCCACGCTGAAAGCTGGATAGGAACAAAAAGATAATGATAGCGGCCAGAAGAAGTGCCTGCCACACACTGCCGAACATGTTGTTTACCACGCGGCGGGTAAACGAAGCCGATTCTTCCGCTTCGATCATTTTTACGTTCGGGTAGCGCTTCTGCAACACGGCAAATTTTTGCTGGGCCTTTTCCACCACATCAACGGTGTTGGCATCATCCTGCTTGAAGATTTGCATGGCGATGGCCGGTTCGCCATTCACGTGAAAGCGGGAAAGGTCTTCGGCACTCCCTTCCGCAACGGTGGCAAGGTCGCCCACACGAATTCTTTTTCCCATGGGAGTGGTTAAAACAATGTTACGGATATCCTCAGGAGTGCGGCTCCGTTCATCCACCCGAAAACTGTACTGGCGTCCTTCGCTGCGGATCTGTCCTGCCGGTAAACTTACATTGTGTGTGGTGATGGCATCCACCACCAGGGGCAGGCGAAGGTGGTAGGCTTCCAGTTTGTTGCGGTCCACCAACACGGAGATTTCCGGCTGATGCCCACCGAACACATCCACCAGTGCCACACCGGGAACACGCTGTAGTTCCGGAGCCAGCACATCTTCTGCCAGACGACGGATTTCCACCAGATTCTCTCCGGTAAGTCCCATGGTTAACACCGGCCGGTCGCTGGTGGAAAATTTGAGCACCTGGGGTTCGCCAATTTGCCGCGGCAGTTTGGACCGAATTCGGGAAATGGCATTTTGCACATCCACAGCGGCGATATCCACATCCCGGTCGTAGTTGAATTCAATACTCACTAGCGATAGGCCATCCTGGGAGGTGGAAGTCACCTTGTGCACACCTTCCAGTGCGGCACATTCCGTTTCAATGGGATCGGAAACCAGATCGGCGACATCCTTTGCGGCTGCACCAGGATACGGTGTAAGCACGTTAACCAGCGGCGGAGCGGTATCCGGGAACAATTGAATGGGCAAACTCAGGTACGCCAGAATACCGAAAATAACTGCCGCAACGGACAGGGCGTAAATGGTGTATTTATTCTGCAAAGCGAAACGTGGTATTGTCATCGTACGGTCTCCCCTGTTTGCACGGTAAATACCGGGATGCTATCCCTTAGAAGTCCCAGATTGGTTACAGCCACCAGGTCCTGGCCGTTGTAGGGAAAATCCACCTGTACCAGGTTCCCCTGTTGAATTCCGGGCTGCACATCCTGGCGATAGGCTTTGCCTTCCCGAACCAGAAAAATGTGCGGATTGCCATCGCGATCGGCAATGGCTTCTACCGGTACGGCAACTGCATGGGGAGCTGACTTGAGGATGAAGTCCAGTTTTACCGATTCCCCTTTGCGCCATTCATTTTTTAATGATTGGGGTACGGAAATTTTAACAACAAATGTTCGAGAAAATCCGCTGGCCTGGGGAGCGACCTCTCGCACCTTTGTTTCCACGAAGGTTCCGTCTTTTTTATAAAGAATAACCGGCGTACCCGTTTTCAGACCGCGCTTCAGTTCTTCTTCAATTACTTCTACCTGGACTTCCGTGCTATTATCGCCCAAGATCAGAATGGGTTGCCCCGGCATAACCGGTTGTCCGGGATCTACTAGCCATTTTAATACTTCTCCGCTAAACGGGGCTTTTTCGATGGTCTTGTTCAAATTGGATTGTGCGCCTTCCAGCGAGGCTTTGGCGCTCAGATATGCTCTTCTGGACATGGCTACCTGCTCGGGAGGAATGGCTTTTTCTGCTTCCAGACGCTGGTCTGCCTGGTATCGGCGACTCCAGTAGTCCACCTCCGCCTGCAGACGCTGCACTGTGGCATCCAGTTCCGGGGCATAGATTCGCGCAATGACCTGTCCTTTTTTAACGCCAGTTCCTTCTGCTGCCGGCAGGGAAAGAAGCGTGCCCTGCACACGGGAAATGATTTTCACTTCCCGATGGGCATGAAGGGTACCGACGTAAGAAATCTTCTCCTGAAGATTGGTTATTTGTGGCTTTACTACCCGTATGGCTATGGGTTTAATTTCAGCCGTTTCCTCTCTTCCTTCTTTACAACTCTGTAGAAAAATGAGAGCTGACAAGATAAACAAAATAAAGCGCTTCGTTTTGACAATGTTCATTGCGAACTCCTTTATTGTAAAATTTTCTTGACGTTTTCAGGGGTTAGATTGCCAATTAGAGCGTGATAATTTAGCAGGGCTTTCTGTTCGGCGTAGCGAAGTTCTTTTTCATGAATTTCCAGAGCTAACAATTCGGTTTCCTGAGTAAGCAATTCGCTTAAGGGAATTCGTCCTTCTTTATAGAGTTTTCGATTTGCTTCCACATATTTCTGCTTGCTTTCAACAGCCTGGATCAGGAACTGGCGCCGTTTACGGGCGGCATCCCATTTCAAGTAGGCAATTTCCAGCGAGGCTTTTTGTTCCAGCAGGGTGGTTTTCAGATTGGCTGCAGCTGCTTTTTCCGCAGCGCTAGCCGCACCCACGTTGGCAATGCGACGTCCTCCCTCGAACAGAGGAATGCGCACAGACAATCCGACCGCCCACTCACCAACAGGATCCC
>JALXCH010000384.1 GCA_026991005.1 Calditrichia bacterium
GGTCTTGCCGAACATTTCATTGTTCTGATAAAGCGCATGGGGGTTACCCAGCAATTTCACCCGATGTTCTTTTACCAGATAAAAAGCGGAATCGCAGGTTGCTGTTAATTCTCCCTGGAGGATGTAAACCGAATCCCGGGCAAGTGCCTCTTTCTCCTCACCAAAACGATAAATCAGCTTTCGGGCATAGATGTGAAGCGTATCGCGACCGGTGCTGTCCACCTTCCAGAGATGGGAGTGGCGGTGGATGTAAGCAAATTCATTTTCCGGAAGATATTCCCCCTGCTCTCCGGAAATGAATACCTGGTTGGAAAGATCGCGCAATAACAGATGCCGCCGTGCCAGAATTTGGTCGTTCTGGTAATGATATTCCAGATACTGGCAATCCATTTGCTGGTGAGGTCGCCGCACCCGGACGTCCTCTTCTGCAATGGCTATGCGGCTTTCCTCGAAATAAGTGACGCGCCGGGCAAACAACGAGTCGCTACCCCGGATGAGTTGCACATCTCCGGTTAGAACCACCTGACGGCTCTGCTCGTGGTACACCGCTCGCTGGCAAAACAATTCCAGCGAATCCTGCCGAATGTGGACATGCCCCAGTAAAATACGCAATACCTGACCATTCACCTCCTGCCCCCGGGATACATCCGCGTGGATTAACTCCAATCTCCCCCCATGCTGTGTGGAAACAGCAGCTTGCGCCCATACCCAGCCTGATAACATCCAGAAAGAAAGGATTACCACTAACAAGAAAGTCCAATTCCGCAAAAAGTAGAATTTTTTCAGAAGAGAATCCTCTCGATGGTGCGTGAAAACGGTTTGATTTTTTAACCCATCTGGCTTCATTCTTCCGCCGCCCATTTCCTTTGATTTTACCCCATTTCCACTTCTGCAGAACAACTGGCTCGGTTCAACTTCCGTACAACGATTTCAACCCGGGTATTGATCATTCAGTACAGGAATTTAAACCATCCACCGGAGAAAAAAAATTGGATTATTCTTTCTTGAATTAAACCCGGAAAGCGAACACCAGACTTTTGGGTTGGAGTATTAAAACTGTCGTAAGGAAATTACGGGGAAGGAGCTTCAGGGAAGTTTTTTCAAAGGGACTTTTCTCCGGGAGTACCCCCGGGCGTTGGTGATCTCGTAGTTTTTCAAATCCGGATCGGAGATAAAGGCATCGCCAATTAATGTATCCTGGCGAGTGGTGAATCGCACAGGTACTTCGCTGATAATCTTCTGGCGCTTGTTGTCCCAGCGCAATTGTTCCGTCTGCAATACCACACCGCTATCCGAAATTACCACCACATGCCCCATTGCCACCAGATTATTGGTATTCCGATACACCACACCACTATCGGCTGTTAACGTGGAATTGTGTCGTCCCTCCCGATCGTAAAAGTCCACGTGAATACTATCCTTTAAAATCGCTTTATGGGAATTGTTATACACAGCAATGTATCCCGCCCACACCTCCGCAATCCGCTTCCCCTCCCGGGTGATGGTGATGGTGGATTTCCAGCTTTCCTGATCAGGAAAAACAGCTTTCTTCCCTTCGGAAGTGACCTGATCTTCCTCAAGTTTGCTACATCCGGTGGACAGTAAACCAATTCCTATAATAAAAAGTAGAATCCGGACAATACCCTGTTGGTTCACAAATTTCATTTTCTACCCACTCTAAATTTCGGACTACTTTGTAAATCGCTTCCACAGAAAAAGTTCCGGAGAGGAATAGCAGCGCACCAGATGTTTAAAAAATACCTGCCCGCATGATATCATGGAGGTGAATCACCCCAATTAAACGTTCCTTCTCATCAATCACCGGCATGGCAATGATGCGATATTCTTCCATCTTTTTGTAAGCCGTATAGGCCAGCGTGTTGTTGCGGATAATCTTGGGATTGGGATTCATGACCCGGGTAACCGGGATGTTAAAGAACTGCTCGGTACGTTCCACCAATCGGTTTAAATCCCCCGTGGTAATGACACCCAGAATGTGCATCTGGTCGTCAACAATCATACAAATGCCCCTTTTGGAAGCCATTTCCAGCACGGCTTCCTTCATGGTCGCATCACGGGACACATAAGGAACACGCTCGCCGGTTTCCATCAAATCGTCCACCCGGGTAATCAGGCGCTTCCCCAGTGAGCCAGCCGGGTGCAAAAAGGCAAAATCTTCCTGGGTGAAATGGCGCTTTTCCAGAAGGGCAATCGCCAGGGCATCCCCCAGCACCACCATTGCCGTGGTACTGGAAGTCGGTGCCAGGTCGTGAGGACAGGCTTCCTCTTTAACCCCCAGATTAAGCACCACATCGCTGTGGCGTGCCAGTACCGATTCCGGATTGGAGGTGATGGAAATGATGGGAACACCCAGTTTTCGGAATACGGGGATGAGAAAATTCAACTCATCCGTATTGCCACTTTTCGAAAGGCAAATCACCACATCATCTTTATGAACAATTCCCAGATCGCCGTGAACCCCCTCGGAGGCGTGCAGGAAGTAGGAAGCGGTTCCCGTGGAAGCCAGTGTGGCAGCAATCTTACGGCCAATGGCACCGGATTTCCCCAATCCCGTTACAATCACCCGGCCTTTACGGGAGAGGATCAGTTCCACCGCTCGATTAAAATTTTCATCCAGCATTTGCTGCAGTTGATGTAAGGCGTGAATTTCCTGCTCCACTACCCGGCGGGCGATGGTAAGCGAATCCTCCCGGGAATTAGGTTCTTTCACCTTCGAAAAAGCTTCGGAAATCTCTTTTTGATTCTCCTTCACCGTGCCAATCCGCCTCTCTCAAAAGCTCTGTTTTTGTAATTTAGAACGCTAAAAACCTTACGAATTCCTCCCCGGGCAAATCCTGTTTTATCTCTTCTGTTAAATTAAGAAAAATAACCGAATTATCCCACTTAAAATTGAAACCTGTCCACTTCCGGAAAAATCACAATATTTCCAAGAACCTTATTCCTTTACTAAAGAAAAACCCTTTCTCTGAATCGCTCTCATTCACACGCTTCATCAGGATGTAAAATACAATTCACCGCTTTTTCCAGCAAGTTCTGGGCATTGAGGATGATCTCCACCACCTCGCGCACGGCTCCCTCTCCGCCAGAGCGTTGGGTAATGTAATGCGCCGTTTCTTTCACCAGCTCTGTGGCATTGCGAACCGCCACAGCCAGCCCCACCTGTCGTAACACCGGAATGTCCGGCAAATCGTCGCCAATGTAACAAAAATGCTCGTCGGATAATTTCAAAGAATTTTTGAGTTGTTGATAGGCTGCCAATTTCCGATAAGAACCCAGATGCATAAAATCCACTCCCAGATCCTGCGCCCGGCGGTGAATGGCACCGCTCTCCCGGGCCGAGATAAATCCCGTACGCAACCCCACCGCACTGGCCAGTTTAAATGCCAATCCATCCTGGGCATTGAAGTGTTTAATCTCCACACCATTGCTATCGTACACAATGGAACCGTCGGTTAGCACCCCATCCACATCCATTAAAATTACCCGGACGCGGTTAGCCCGCTCCAGCACATCCTGACTGATTTGACCTTCTTTTATCATATTTATCTTCCTTCCCAATCAGCTCAGTGGAGGTTGTTCCTGAATGAATTGGTAGAGTGCAACCAGTTGCTCCACTACCTCTCGAAAATAGCGAAGTGGTAACTGGGTAGCCGCGTCGCTTAAGGCGCGGGAGGGTTCGGGGTGCACTTCCATAAAGATAGCGCTCACTGCGCCGGTAGCCAGAGCCGCCCGGGCCAGTGGCAGGATGAATTCGGGGTTGCCTCCGCTGGCATGGCCCAATCCTCCGGGTCGTTGCACACTGTGCGTGGCATCGTACACCACCGGATAGCCGGTTTTCGCCATAATCACCAAACTGCGCATGTCCACCACCAGATTACGATAACCGAAAGTTGTGCCGCGTTCGGTTAAAAGAATCCGACGATTCCCGGTGCTGGCGACTTTTTCCGCGGCTTTTTCCATGTCCTCCGGTGCCAGAAACTGCCCTTTTTTGATGTTTACCACCCGTCCGGTGCGGCCTGCCGCCAGAAGCAAATCCGTCTGGCGCGATAGAAAGGCAGGAATCTGTAAAACATCCGCCACTTCGGCAATCACTGGCACTTCCAGTTCGTTGTGCACATCCGTTAGCACCGGCAAACCCACCTGCTCTTTGACTTTCTGTAAAATTCCCAGCGCTTCCACAAAATCCAGACCGGTGAAACCATCTAACGCTGTGCGATTGGCCTTTCGATAAGATGACTTAAAAATTAACTGCACAGGCAAATCGTGGGTGGTTTCCCGGAGGGCGGTGGCTGTTTCCAGAATCATTTGCTCGCCCTCCACCACACAGGGACCCGCAATAACGGTTAAGGGCTGCTGCGGCCCTATTTTGATTTCGTTTAATTCGACCATATTGTTTTCAGAAGCTATTCTTTGCCGGAAGCCAGGATTTGATTCTTCACCTCTTCCTCGGCAAGACGTTTAATTTTGTATTCTTTCCACCACTCATTTAATTCTTCTTCTCCCCATTCCACCGGAAGCAGAAAATCCAGCATATCCCCGGTGGGCGGAAGAAAATCGTTTTCAAATTTTCGCCAGGTTAAATGGTTCTGGCACAACAGGCAAAAATAATCCGTTTCCCCTTCCACCGTTTCCAGTACGGTCCCCCCCGACCAGCAATTATGGCAAATATGATCGCTAAATCGATATTTTTTACCATTTTCCAGCTCGAACACATCTTCGCTGGGATTTACTGCTACAAAGTCAATTTCCTCAAAATTTTTCACCCGGTAAACTGCCATACCAATTCCCTTTCTAATCATTCGTTTTACAATTTTCCAGTGCCGCTTTCACAAAGCTAACAAACAACGGATGCGGGCGCTCGATTCGGCTCTTCAATTCGGGATGGAACTGACATCCCACAAAATAAGGATGATCTTTTAATTCAATCATTTCCACCAGGTTCCCATCGGGAGAAAGACCACTCAAGACCATCCCCTTTTCCTGCAGAACGCGCCGGTAAGC
>JALXCH010000385.1 GCA_026991005.1 Calditrichia bacterium
CCTTTATATTCCTTTCTATCGCAGCAAGCCGCTTCAGTATTCCTACACAGCGGTAACCCGTGCGGTGATTTTGATTCATGGAGCTACCCGCAACGCCGATTCGTACTATAGCACACTTCAAACCGCTGCCAGCCATGCTTACGTCCCTTCTTCTAACGTCATTCTGATTGCTCCCCAGTTTTTGGTGGAGGAAGATATTACCGCTCACAATCTCCCCTCGAATATTTTGTTCTGGAGTTCTTCGGGCTGGAAGATCGGGCACAAATCCAAAAGTACCTCTTCTCATCCCAGGCCGTTTCGCATCAGTTCCTTTGCGGTAATGGACTCTCTGCTGTACTTACTGGCCACTCACAATCCCAATCTCCAAACCATTGTAGTAGCGGGGCACTCTGCGGGAGGGCAGTACGTGAACCGCTACGCAGCGGGGAGTCCGATGATTGATTATGTGAAAAATCATTTCGGTGTTACAGTACGCTGTGTGGTGGCAAATCCTTCTTCCTATGTGTATTTCAATAACGAACGCCATGTGACCGGTTCGTTAACAGCCTTTGCAGTGCCCTCGCAGAGTGCGATACAGGCCTGCCCGAATTACAATCGCTACCGCTATGGGCTGGAAGGTTTAAACAGCTACATGAGCAGTGTGGGGATTACCCAAATCCGGGCGCAATACCCGGGGCGCAGAGTCATCTATCTGCTGGGAGAACTGGATACCAACCCCAACGATCCCTGGCTGGATGTAACCTGTGCCGCCATGATGCAGGGCTCGCAGCGGCTGGAACGCGGAGTGATTTATTTTAATTTCCTCAAATACTATTACGGAAACAGCATCACTAATACGCAGGAATTGGCTATTATCCCCGGAGTTGGGCACTCCCATTCCGATATTTACCTTTCGGACTGCGGATTGTTCTATTTGTTCGATTACGGCAATTGCCCCACAGTATCTGTGGGAAACCAGGGGAACGCGTCCAATTTTTCCCGGCAGTTTCGTATTCTCTCCAATTACCCCAATCCCTTTAACTCCCGCACCACCGTCTCTTTGATGTTACCGGCTGCGGGCTCGGTGAAGTTGAAATTAATAAACCTCAACGGAAAAGTGGTGCGAGAGTACCGGGTTGATTTTTATGCTGCCGGAACGCACACAATTGCGCTGGAGTTACAGGGGGAAGTTAGCGGAATTTATTTCCTGCAGGCTCGATGGGGAAATCAACAGGCGGTGAGAAAAATTTTGTTGCTCAAATAATCTCCGGATAAAGGGAAATGTGAAGCGGCCTATTTCAGGTAAACTATCCTTTTGAGTGCATTCGCAATTTCACTTATTTTCGTTTGATCCTTCTCTGGATGTCTCAGTGCCTTCGGAGGCCTAATTGAAGGTGAGTGGTGGGGGAGTTCCGGCTAATTCCGTTATTTCGAAGAAGCGTCCTTGCCCCATAATTTTAGATTTCACATTCCAGAAAAGCCTTGATAAATAGGGGATTTGAGCAGATATTACGTAGTATTAGATGTAGCACAAATTGCCCTCATCATAACATCGGGAGGATTCTCATGTTAAGATTAACTCCACTGTATTTCCTGATACTTGGTGTGTCTCTTGCCCTGGGAATTACCCTGCAGGAGGCGTACCAGAATGCCGCACCGGGCCTGGGCTACGACAAGTTAATTCTTCTGAACCCCGATTCCGTGTACACCGGCGGTCTCACTGTTGTGGATGAAAAAGTGGGCATTAAAGGGTTCGGTGCACTGATTGATTTGAATAATGACACGATTTCGGTTACAGGACAATCGGTGATTGATCTGGATGGGTGCGTCATCATTAACGGACTTGCCGGGTTGTATCTGGATGGGCCGGTAGTGTCCCGGGTTTCTCAATGTACCTTTTACGGAAACCAGTATGGTATCCTCATCCAATCCGGCGATGCCAGCATTACGGTGTACAATACCATCCTGGCTCACCATTCCCGCTACGGATTTGCCTGCAAGAAGAGTACCCAGCGCACGTTATTTTACCTGGATGCCTTTCAGAACACTCTGGGAAATTATGTGGAATGGTGCCCGGGTTGAGGCGGTGGTTCTTACCAGGCCTTTGCGCCGCAACCTGGTACAGGTTGTTTAACCAGCGATCCGCAATTTTTAGACCCCACCAGTTACCTCTTTCAACTTCAATCCGGTTCCCCATGCATCGGCAGCGGCAAAGATGGTTATGATATAGGTGGCATTTTTTACAATAATATCCCCGAAGCTCCGGACAGTTTAACCATCCAGGCGGATACCGCCCAGGGAACCGTCACCCTGAAATGGAAAAATCCCACTCAAACAGTGTACGGCAATCCTCTCACTTCCCTTTCTGCCATTCGCATCTTTCGTAACGATTCCCTGATTGCCGAGTTGAACCTGGCGGACGTGAGTTACGATTCCTCCTACACCGATGTAATTGACCGGGGAGATTTTTACGTTTATGCGGTGTGTGCGGTGGATAGCAGTAACGTTCCCGGACGGATTATGTACGGATGTGAGACATGGTACGGAGATCCCATTCACGGGGTTGTCATCTGGGATCTGGATGTTACCCCCGTTACCGGGCAGGCGCTGGTGGAAGGAATTCGCGCTGCGGGCTACGATGCTCCCATATATTTAACCCACACTTCCGCTCGCTACCCCCTAACCCCGGATGTTCAGGCGGTATTTGTGTGTTTGGGGATGTATTCCAACAATCATGAACTGAGCGATGAAGAAGGGCTAAAACTCAAAAATTATCTGGATCAGGGTGGTCGGGTGTATATGGAAGGTGGCGACACCTGGTGTTACGATCCCCAAAACGTGGTTCATCCTTACTTTCACATTCTGCCCATAGGGGATGGAAGCTCTGATCTGGCCACTGTGGTGGGAGACACCGGAACGTTTTGTGAAGGGCTCTATTTCAACTATCAGGGGGAAAATTCCTGGGTGGATCGCATTGGGCCTTCGGGAAACAGCCAGCGTATTCTGTACAACCTAAATACTCTTTATGGGGTGGCGGTGGCTTACGACGGCGGAACTTACAAAACCATCGGTGCCAGTTGTGAGCTGGGTGGTCTGGTGGGAAACACACCTAACAGTACCCGTAACGAACTCATCCGGCGCATTCTGGTGTTCTTCGATGTGATTCCTCCTATCGGTATTGCCGGGGATCACGCTCCCTCTTTACCGCAGGATTTTCTCTTGCAACCCAATTATCCCAATCCCTTTAACAGCCGTACGGTGTTCTCCTTCGCGCTGCCCTGGAATGGCGATGTGCAGTTGCAGATTTTTAACGTGGCCGGGCAGAAGATTTACCAGGCGGTACGGAAAGGACTTCCGGCAGGATGGCATCGGATGAGCTGGGATGGAATCGATTCTCATTCCCAGCCCGTGGCAAGCGGGCTGTATCTCTACCGAATCACAGCACGCTCTACCCGTGGAAAGCAATTGGTGCGTACGGGAAAAATGCAGTTGGTGAAATAGATTGGTATTAGACGAGTTTCCTTCCCCTGTTCTTTTCCGAGAAGGAGGAGGACAGGGGTGAGGAAACGACGTTCGAAGAAGTTGCACGGAAAAAATTCGTTTTGGTTTTCCCCGAAATGTTTTTTGCGTTTCCTCTCCGGTGATTTTTGTTCCGGTGTCGCCTGCTGCGGTTTTCTTCCTTCTGTTTCAGGAACTTTTCCGGTGTGCTTTATAGACGAAGTAGGTAACCCGAGGGTACAGCGCTTGCACATCCGCAGAATCCCATGAGATAAGTAATCTGGAACGAAGCCTCAGGGAAAAGAACGCCTCTCCTTTCGCCGAAATCCGCCCCAAAACGACTTGACTAAGCGCTTGACAGGTTTTTCTCATTTTATTATATTCGCTCTTTGCTCAATAAGATTACATGGAATTGCAGACTTTTAATTGAAGGAGGATTTTCCCTTGAAAGAGTATACAGGTGAAAACATTCGCAATGTGGGAACCGCTGCCCACGGAGGTTCTGGTAAAACCTCTCTGGTAGAAGCCATGCTCTACACCATGGGCGTTACCACCCGACTGGGTAGTGTGGAACAGGGTAACACCCAATCCGATTACAACGAGGACGAAATCGAACGTCAGATTTCCATCAGCACTTCTTTGCTGCACGGGGAATGGCAAAAAACCAAAATTAACATCATCGATACGCCCGGTTACACCGATTTCTTCGGAGATGTGGTGAGTAGTTTGCGGGTGGTGGAAAACGTGCTGCTGCTGGTGTCCGCCTCCAACGGTGTGGAAGTGGGTACCGAGCAGGTGTGGGAGCTGGCAGAGAAATACGAAAAACCGGTCACGTTTGTAATTAATAAACTGGATCGGGAGAATTTGAATTTTGACAAAGTGGTGGAAGAACTGCACGAGCGTTTCGGGAACAAGCTGCAATTGGTTCAGCTTCCGCTGGAAACGGGGCCGAATTTCTTCAAACTGGTGGATTTGTTGAAGATGAAACTGCTGGTCTATCCGCAGGATAATTCGGGCAAACCGAAGGTGGAAGATATTCCCGCAGATATGCAGGAGAAAGCCGCCGAACTGCGCAACCAGCTGGTGGAAGTGATTGCCGAGAGCGACGACGAACTGCTGGAAAAATACTTTGAAGCCGGAGAACTGACCGAGGAAGAATTTCAGAACGGGTTCAAGAAAGCGTTTTTGAACCGCCAGATCTTCCCGGTATTTTGCACCGCTGCCACCCGGAATGTGGGCGTGAGCGGGCTGCTGGATTTCATCGTGAAATATGTACCCGCCCCGGTGGAAATTCCGCCCATTAAGAGCGTGGATGGGGAAGAGCGCAAGCCGGTGGACGATGAAGCGCTAACCGCTTTCATTTTTAAAACGGTAGCAGAAGCCCACGTGGGCGAGCTTTCGTTTGTGCGGGTATTTAGCGGGGTGCTGAAAAGCGGCGATGAGGTAACCAATTCCTCCCAGAATCACACCGAACGCATCGGGCAGATTTTCATCCTCTCCGGGAAGAACAAAGAAAACGTGGATAAACTGCATGCGGGCGA
>JALXCH010000386.1 GCA_026991005.1 Calditrichia bacterium
TCAGATCGGCCATAGAACTCAACTGCACATGGTGGTTACGGGTCTGGCGCAGCATGTGGTCGTTGTGTACACCCGGATTTTTTACTTTCATAAACACTCCTTATCCCGTTATTTCCTGTTTTTTTAGCACTTACGTGAACAAAGCTAATATGTCATCTATTTGAACTGTAATGCAATGAGTCCCTAAAAACCGTAGCGCACACCACGATTTTTTAGAGAATGCTACACCTGAAAATACTCCCAGGGTAGGTAAAGATGCGTTTCACATCCTGCTAATCCCCGTTAATCCCTGGACATAGATTTTGTATAACCCCGGGTTTAAATTGACAATTTTATTTTCTGTGAGGAGAAAAAAATTGCATTTTTGAAAATTCAGAGATATTCCGGTAATTAAGGGAGGTCTGCATTCTGGTTTCGAATTCGTTGCGTCGCCGGGTAATCTCTTGCGCCGGGAGGGGAAATAGTAGAGGACACCGATTAATTACCTTTTACTTCACCAGTACCACTTTGCGGGTGATTGCTGCGGTGGGCGCCTGGAAATGGAGGTAATACACCCCGCTGGCCAGCTCCTCTCCACCCCGCTGGCGGGCATTCCAGTGCAGCAGATGCTCCCCCGCCGCTAAACGCCCCCGGAAAAGAGTGGCAACACACCGACCCTGAACATCAAACACGCGAATTGTCACCGGCAATGCCCTGACCAAATGAAATGCCAGGGAGAGCCGGGAATTAAACGGATTGGGATAAATCGAGAGCAAATGAATGGTCTCGGGTGGATTCACAGGCTCCCGGATAATCTTCAGGGGATCTGCCACCAGAAACGGCTGATAATCCACCAGCCCGTATGCGGGATTATCCGGCTGATGCACAATGCGGGCTTCAATGCTATCGGGATCGTTTGTTCCCCACCAATTACCCTCAGCCATAATGGGCAGAGAATTGTTGTTGTACAGCTCGTACTTCCGCGAACCAATTCCGTTGCCTACAAATCGGTTGCCTCCATCGTCGGTGGTATCGGCATTGGAGAGATTACCCAGATTGGGTTGAGCACCGTTCACAATCGCTACACCGTAAAAATGTCCCTGAATCGTATTCCGCCGGATGACCGGCTGATTGGAGCCATTGCAGGCAATGCCAAATCCAAAATAAAGGGTATCGGGATTGATATTGTTGTTCAGCAACGTATTATGGTCAATTACGGGATTGGCGCCGCCCTGGTAGCACAGAATGCCGTAGGCACAATTTTCGATGTGGTTGTTACGAATAAGCGCCTGGGACTCCCCCCACAGCACAATACCCCCGCTTTTATTATTTCCACCCACAATGGTATTCTCTTCGATGACGGGGGAATTCACTCCCTGCAGCCCTACGGTAATGATGACATAGGGCGAAGCGTTCTCGAAATTGTTATCCCGGAATTCGTTCCGGCGCAGGATGGGAGAAGAATTCAGGGTCATTTTTACCGTGTAACGCCGGTTGTGCACAAAGCGATTATCCTCAATCACCGCCTGCGACCCCAGCATATCGATGGCTCCATCTCCGTTATCCCGAAACATGCAGTGCCGGATGACGGGATGGGCAGAAATAGCCCGCACGCCCCATTCCGCAAAACGTACGCTGCAATATTCCATCCGGGAAGTGGTGGTGGTGTTCCGAAATTCTATTCCGGAATAATCCCCGTAAAACTGATTGCCTGAGGTAAAATACACCGAATCCTGCTCCTGCCCCAGAGCCAGCAGGGTGCCGTACACCTGTAAGGTGAGACTCCCCGAGACATCCTGAAACACCAGACTATCTCCGGGAGAGAGGGAAAGGGTATCGGTGGCGCTCACCGTCACGCTCTGGGAGAGGTAGAAGGTGTGCCCACTTCCCACCACCGCCCCATTGCTGTGCGCCACCAGACTATCTGCCGTCCAATAAACGCCGGTACCGGGGGTGGAAAAATCGGCTTGCAGGGGGAGCGAAAAAATCAGTATTCCCAGCAGATACAAGCGACATTTCATGGCATCTCCTCCGACATGTTCTCCTTGCCTGCTTCTTTGAGAACCTCCTGAACTAAAAAGGGAATATCCACCAGCAAATCCTGGCGGGGATAATTAAGAAAGATGGAATACAATCCCACTACGAAGTACACATTCATGTTGTAGGAGGAAAAGGTAATCCAGTACTCCACCACTCCTAACGCAATCAGGGCAGCACCCATGAACCACACCGTTTTAAAGCGGCGTTCCAGCTCCCGAAGGAGCAACCGCATTAATTGGCGGGCATCTGCTTCCGGATGCTCTCCCAGCAGTTCCTCCAGCCTATTCTGGAAATATTTGATTTTAAAAAATTTCCGTTTGTACAGGAAAATCCCCACCGCTAGCACCAGAGCCAGCACAAAAAAGACCTGATCCAGTGTTTTATAGGTTCCCGGGGATAAAGGAATCCCTTTACGAAATTGCAAATGGTGTAAAAAAGAAACTCCGTACACCACTACGCTCACCAGAAATACGATTTGCCAGTACAACTTAATTTTGCGAAGGAATTGATCGATAAGCACCGCCAGACCGGTTTGAGCCATGATCATTCTCCAATTTTTAACTCAAATTAAACAAGTTATCCAGAGTAAAAATTCAACCGCTTCGTGAAACCATTCCCGCTCTTTCTCCAGTCTTCGTTTTCCCATCCTATCTGGCCGGATACCAACCTCTTCACCCGGATTCACCCTTTAATTGCGAGACACCCCGGAAAGTACCGGGGGTGCGGTAATGAAAAACAGAATCCGTTCGCTTAATTCCCCTACCAGTACCATCACGGGAAGTGGTGCCAGGGAGAGCGGAGATATGAGCAAATACCACAGCAGATACACCAGCGGCATGATAATTCCGAAAATAAACCGCACGGCAAAGAGCATGAGATGCGAGCCCAGGGTCATCACCACCGTCTGGCGGGTTACCGGCGAGGCGCGATTTAAATAACGCAATCGGCTCCAGGTGGTTAGGAGTTCCAGTGCCAGAACCACCACCAGCACCACGGCAAGCACGTGCTGCAATTCGGATTCAGGGAAACCAAGAAATGCCAGAGAAATTCCGGTCGCTGCTTCGGCCTGAATTACATTTCCGGCGGTGGTGGGGTGATACCAGGAAGGGCGTTCCCGAAAAAAAGCGTACATCTGAGCACGGCGCAATAAAAGTCCCATAGCGAGAAGAAAAAGTAAAAAATCCAGTACGGGCGGTCGAAAATTTACCATTCCGGCAAGCAAGATGAGTGATTGCCCCAGAACAAACCAGAGCAGTCCCCGGAACTCTTCATCTACCGGAAAAGCCAGAGCTTTCCGTTTTTCCGAAAAGCGGTGAAAAAACAGGTACCAGAAGAGGAGTACGGTAATCCCCACCAGCCAGAATCCCAGAAACCATTTCTGATACACCGAAAAACGCCGGGTAAATTGGGGGTCTTCAAACGTGAGAAACGTGATTAGAAAAAAGGTAAGAAATCCTCCCGATAGAGTGGTCTTCAGAAAAGCAAACGCAATCCCCGGCAGTTGAGAGAAAGGATAAAATGTACGGGTTGGGTTCATGAAGCTTCACCTGTTGAGAGACAACTCACTCCGGCATCCACAGTGTCCGGTACCCCACTGTCATTTTATCTTAAAAGGGGCCGCGGCGGCGGAAAAAGTTCTTAAAGAAATCCTGCCCAATGCCCCAGTGGCGGTATTTGCGGCGCAGGTAGAAATACCCAACCACCATACCTCCCAGATGCGCCACATGGGCGATTCCATCCTGTGAGTAGGCGGAAAGGAATTCCAGTGCTCCCAGAATTGCTGCCAGATATTTCATTTTAATGGGGAACAGGAAGTAGAGATAGACGTAGCGATCCGGGAAAAACAGTGCATATGCGGCAAGGATTCCGTAGATAGCACCGGATGCCCCAATGGTAGGTATAGGAGAACCCCAGTTAAACAGAGCGGTGGAAAGTCCCGCGGCAACTCCGGTAATGAAGTAAAACTTCAGAAATTCCCGGGTGCCCCAGGTGCGTTCCAGTTCCACGCCAAACATCCACAGAGCAAACATGTTGAAGAACAGGTGCCCAAATCCCCCGTGGAGGAACATGTAGGTCACCAACTGCCACAGAAACAATTTCTTAAACACAAACGCCGGAACCAATCCTAAAAAATAGGGATTAAACAATCCCGGAGCTAATATCTGAAAGACAAAAACCGCAATATTGGCAATTAATAAATTTTTTACGCCCGGAGGCATCATGCTATAGCCATACGAGGAGTACATGTGTCGTCCTTTTTTCTTGAAATGTAAAATGTAAACGGAACAATGTAAACCGGAATTTCAGGAATCCCGCGCGACCACAGGCGCTTATTTTTTTTCCTAATATAATTTAGCCCCAGAACCTTTTTGGCCGGAATTAATACGCTCGGGCAAAAATCACCCGTCCCTCGGACGGTTTACCGCACACAATGCATTTACCCTGCTCCGCTTCCCGGTCGAAGGGAATGTTGCGAATGGTGGCTTTGGTGTCTTCCTTCACCTTCTCTTCGCATTCGGCAGAGCCGCACCAATGCGCCTCAATAAATCCACCCTGTTCTTCTAAAATTTGCTGGAATTCCCGATAGTCGTCGATGCGGTAGGTGTGTTCCTGACGGAACTTCAGCGCGCGCTGGAACAGGTCTTTCTGGATTTGATCCAGCACTTCCTGAATTTTCTCCACCACTTCGCCCGTTTTGGCAGGAATTTTCTCCCGGGTATCCCGACGCACCAGCATCACCTGGTCGTTCTGCACATCGCGCGGCCCGATTTCAACGCGCAGGGGCACTCCCTGCAATTCCCACTCCGCGTACTTGTAACCGGGTTTGTACTGTTCCCGATCGTCCAGCTTTACGGAATAGTGCTGGCGGATGGTCTGGTAAATTTTTTCGGTAAAGGCAAACACTTCCTGTTTGTTGGATTCTTTCCAGATGGGGATGATGACCACCTGGGTGCTGGCCAGCCGCGGGGGAATAA
>JALXCH010000387.1 GCA_026991005.1 Calditrichia bacterium
AAATTCCGCCCTTTATCGGTTAAATCGATGGTGTTGCTTTTTTCTTCGATGGCGTAGTAAAGCTGTTCCGTTATTTCGTGAAGTTTTTTATCCCGCATGAAGGCACTTTCGGCATCGAACACCATTTTCCGAATGCGACCCTGCTGGTAAAGTTTCTGGAGTCGGCGGTTCTTGGGGGCACCATACTGAGCAATGAGCAATTTCACCGCCGCTTCATCCTCTCGACCCTCTTCCAGCAACTTTTCCGCCTCGGCAATCAGTTTGTTTACATAACGGGTTTGTTCCCGTACCAGGCGTTCCACCATGGGTTTCACTTCGTCGTAAGCATGGGTAGCAGATTCCAGCGGGCCGGAAATAATCAGGGGCGTTCGAGCTTCATCAATCAGAACGCTATCGACCTCATCCACAATGGCATAATGATGCCCTTTGACCTGGACGATGTCTTCCGGGCGTACCGCCATATTATCCCGTAAGTAGTCGAACCCAAATTCATTGTTCGTTCCGTAGGTAATGTCGCAACTGTAGGCTTCGCGCCGCTGATGGCTATCCATATCGTTCAGGATGACTCCCACTGTGAGGCCCAGAAATTTGTAGATTTCGCCCATCCACTCGGCATCGCGCTGTGCCAGGTAGTCATTTACCGTAACCAAATGGGCACCTTTACCTTCCAGAGCGTTGAGGTAAAGGGGCATGGTGGCAACCAGCGTTTTCCCTTCGCCCGTGGCCATTTCTGCAATCTTACCCTGGTGCAGCACAATTCCACCCATAAGCTGCACATCAAAAGGAACCATATTCCATTCAATTTCTTTACCAGTCACCACCCATTTTTTACCAACCAGCCGCCGACAAGCATCTTTAACTACTGCAAACGCTTCGGGGAGTAAATCATCCAGCGTCTCTCCGGCTTTCAGTCGTTCTTTAAATTCTTCCGTTTTTTTCTGCAGTTCTGCGTCGCTTAGCTTACGTAACTTTTCATAATGTCGATTGATCTCTTCAACAATGGGCCACAGTTTTTTATATTCTCGTTCGTTCTTGGTGCCAAATACTTTGGATAATATTTTATTGAACATATAACAACTCCAGAATTTTGTGTATCATAATGTAACTCAAGGTAAACAAAAAAGTTCTGAACCTTTAAAAATAATCCGATTTTGTCATTTTTGCAAAAACATTATAAATTCTTTGGTAAGCTTCATCCAGGAAGGAACTCTTATCCCAAATGCAATTCAAAAACAGTGCAGGCATTCACACTGTTTTATAGTATGTTTTATTTTAAATATAGCTATAAACAAATGAATAAAATCGAAACTGTTTCATTTTTTGTGTAAATGTATGATTAAAGATTAAGATTTAGCCTATCTTCGAAATGGCTAACAATCTTACTCCAATCTCTAATTGTACTTGTCCATTTTTTAATGGAAGAAAATAAGCTAAGAAAATTACTTTTACAACAACCTTGTCATCTGCCGGAATGGTGTGGGTTTTAGTTACCTTAGGGAATTAATTGTGCACAGTTTCCAGGGTAATAATTGTATAAAGTAATTTTCTTATCTCATAAGCATAAGGGAAAAAAGGTGAATAAATTGTTCTGTTTTGTTTTTCGGGATTTAATTATTGATGGGATTAGAACCCTGCCACTTTTGGTGTAATTAAACCAACTCTTTGATAAATGCTCAAAATAAAAATCCCAAATTCCAAATGACAAATTCCAAATAACAAAAAAACCGCCACGACCGCAACGAGCGCAGCGATCACATTGAAATTCCAATTCACAAACCCTAAAATATCAAGCGTTAAATTAAAATAAACAAATGATTTGTCAGGTTTTTTTTCAACCGAATTAAACCTATATTTTTACTCGTGCTAATTTGTGTGATTCGTGGTTAAATAATTCCTGGCACTTTATAAGGGAATGCCACGTTGCTCACAGAGCCCTCTCCACAGGATTCTGCGAGTCCGCAGGACTCTGCAAGTGGATACCGGGAAGGATTCTACGAAAGTAAAGGTTCAAATTCCAAATAATCTAATAGGCTCTTTCCAAACCTAATTAAATTATTTTGTCTTTTTTCATTCGTGTCCATTCGTGTGATTCGTGGGCAAAAAAATCATAGATAAATACCCATTCGTTTAATTCGTGGTTAAGCTTCCCCATGGCTGGGTTCCTGCCCGTTAATAAATTTTCTAATCCAGAGTTTCTAATCTAAAGACTCAAAGTGTCGGGTCAGGAAAGAACCTTTCCATTTATTTGTGGAGAACCAATTTTTTTATTTTCAATTTCATAAACTGTAAAAAATGAATTAACTTAAATCTACTTGACATATGCAAGGAGAAACCGTAAATTTTTTTGTAACTAAATATAAGATATTTAAAAAATTAAAGGTATGTCGGTTGCCATCCGATAATTATTGAAATGTAGATTATCGAAAAAAATTTAAAATAAGGAGTCCATCGTGAGCCGGGTGTATGTTCGATCAGACCAATTGGTTGAAAAAATCTATGATATCCAATTACTCATTCCAGAATGGAAAGTCTTGTTTGCCCTGGATGGTAAAATGGATGTGCCTGAGTTAGCCTCGTTCCTGGAAATTGATGAATCGGAAGTTCAAAAAGCCTTGCAGCATCTTTCAGAAATGGAACTGGTTCTGGCTCCGGAAGAAGAATCGGTGGAAGAAGAACTGACCGAAGAAATGTTTCTGGAAGAAGAAGCAAAAGGGGCAGAGGAGGAAAAGGGCGCTGAACAACCCGAAGAAGAGACTGCACCACTCCAAACTGAGAGTGCCGAAGAGGCGTTTCGCGAGGAATTGGAAAAGCAACTGGTGGAAGAACCCGAAGTTTCGGAAGAAGAAATCTCGGAAGAACTGGAACAAACCCTGGAAGGAATGGAAGAGCTTGCCCTGGAAGAGGAAGAAGCAGTCGTAGAGAAAAAAGAAGGTGAAGAGGACCTGGATCAACTAATTAACGATTTGTTGAAAGAGGAAGAGGAAAGCGAAGAATTACCCATTGAAGAGAAGCTGGAAGAACTAACTCTGGAAGAAGAAGTGGAAACGGCGGAGGAAACCACCACCGAAACCGCTGAGGAAGAGTTCGAATTAGGCGACATTTTCGAAACGGAGATGAAAGAAACGGAACAGTCTCTGGAAGAAATGCTGGAAACAATGGAGAAAGAAGAGGAAAAAGAAGTGGAGGAAGAAATACCTCCAGTAGCCCCTCCCGTTGAGGAAAAAGCGCGGAAAACAATTCTGGTGGTGGACGATAGTGTGGTGATCCGGAAAATGGTGGAAATTGCTCTGGAAAACGAAAATTACGATATCGTCTCTGTGGGAACCGGAAAAGAAGCTCTCTCCTATATGGACGAAAACACGCCCGATTTGGTGATTCTGGATATCATGCTGCCCGACGTGAATGGGCTGGATATTCTGAAAGTCATCAAATCCAATAAAAACATCCCTGTTGTTATGCTCTCTGCCAAGGATACTCCCAGGGAAACCAGCAGAGCCAGGGAGTTAGGAGCCGATGATTTCATTCCCAAACCATTTAAAGATGAAGAACTAATTGCAAAGATCCATGAACTAGTGGGAGAATAGGATTAAGACAATGGCAAAAATTTTATTGGTAGACGATAGCCTCACCGATCGTACGCTATTGCGCAAAATTCTGGAATCCCGGAATTACGAGGTAATAGCAGTTGAACAAAGTAAGTTTGTCATTGACCTGGTTCGCAAAGAAAAACCGGATTTGATTTTACTGGATATCGTGATGCCCGGTGTAAATGGCTACGAAATTTGTCGGCATCTGAAGCGCTCCGAAGATACTCAGTTTATTCCCATTGTTTTTGTATCCTCCCGGGCGGAAGCCAGCGATATTTATTGGGGAAAGCTCCAGGGTGCCGATGAGTATTTAACCAAACCGGTGGATCCCCAGGTCCTATTTGATGTGGTGGAGAGAATGCTGAATCAAAGCCATGATGTGAACATTTATGAATAAATCCGTTCCGCAGACAGAAAAGGAAGAACGAATTTCCGTTGTTGAATTAAACGAAATGCTTTTTGGCATCAATATTTTAAAGGCACGCGAGGTGGTACCTCTTCCCGTAATCACCCCAGTGCCCAATACCAGAGAATTTGTCGTTGGAGTATTCAATTTGAGGGGCGACATTTACACCGTTGTGGATCTGGGCATTTTGCTGGGAATGCCTCCCAAAAGGATTCGCGAAACAGATATGGTGATGATTCTGGATAATGGGGAGATCGTGGTGGGAATCCTGGTGGACCGGATTCACGGAGTACGCTCGCTAAACGGGGTAAAACTGGAATCTCCCAAAGGCATCGTGGCCAAATCCATGCAAGCATATATTACCGGTGTGCTATCGGAGAGAAATGCTCAAATATTTTTACTGGATATCGATCGTTTGTTCGAGTCTTCGGCGTTTCGCATGTACAGTTAACGTAAAGCATCTGGAGTCCGGATGAAGACATTCCGTTTGAATATTTTCTTGAAATATTTTCTAATCATTACAGGTGTTTTGCTGGTTGTTACAGCAGTTTGGGTACAGATGTCCGTGTCTCATTTGCAGCAGGAACGGGAAAAGGAAGCTTACCGGCAACTGAAATTGGCTGCCAGATTGTGTGCACTTTCTTTACCGGGGGAGGATGTGCAACGGGTGCTCACGTATCGCTCTACCTCTCTTCCGGCTTTCGAGCGGCTGGCCGTACATCTGCGCCAGCAGTTTCAGGTTTTTAGCCAGAATGGGCAGGAATTCCGCATTAGCCGGATTTCGCTTATCCTTCCGGAAAACAACACAGCCAAACTCATTTTCTCCACCCAGATTCCCTTTCGATTTCTGGAAGAGGTACCCTGGTATCCGGAAATAGATTCCGTGTTTCGCATGAATCGTACCGTCATCAACACCCATCTGGTGGAAGGGGAGCATCGTTACTGGAGTGCCTTTGCACCGGTTTTAAATGCCGAGCACAAAACCA
>JALXCH010000388.1 GCA_026991005.1 Calditrichia bacterium
CGCTCGCTGCCCGTTCGTTGGGAACCGCGCAGCGCACAATATCGCACCCCGCTGCCGCTAACTGACGAATCTGCTCCACGGTGGCATCCACATTCTCGGTATAGGTGTTGGTCATGCTCTGGATGGAAACGGGCGCTCCACCCCCAATCTGTACCTGTCCCACCTGCACTGCACGGCTTTTGCGACGATGTATGGTTAATTCCTTCATGCGTTCATTCCTCTCATCACCACAGATTTAGGTAATTTAAGCAATATCCGGGATATTAAAAAGAAAGATAAATTACTATCGTTTCAGACGTTAATCAAAAACTTTCCAGCGAGGGGCTTCGTTCTGCCCGTACTGGACGTTGCGATGGTTTATCCTCCCCGCGTAAAAGATTGCGACTCTTCTTCTTGCTGCGCAAAAGAGTTAGATACTTCGTCCTGCTGGCGCAGGGGAGATTCTTCGCCCTGCTAGCGCAGGGCTCAGGATGACAGGTGAACAGGATGGAGACATAAGTAAAAAATGTTCTATCATTCATTCGCCCCAACTGTTTAAACAAGATCTAACACCACTGCCTTAAAATGTTGAAAAAAATATTCAAATCACCCCAATCCCTTTTTAAATTACCAAAAATTTAATACTGAGGCATTTATGAAAAAGCGGCTCCCCACTGTTTTACTGGTTATCGCCATTCTGCTGGCAGAGGCAAATTTTAGCTTTGGGACTGATCCTTCCCAGAATAAAACTCACCCTCTTTGGCCACCGGTAGCACGGAAAACAGGTACACCATCCGGAAAACTTTACTTCAACGAATATCCTTACTCCATTGGCGACGATGGCCTTTTTACCCCCAACTACCGGAAAGAGCGCCTTCTCCAGTTTGGCACCCACTACCTGTACCACGATTCCAATTTGCAGGGGTTTATTTTCTGGCTGGATTTTGCTCCCAGTACTCTGTTTAATCTTACCACGCAATATACCGACATCACCCGCCGTTTCCCCGGCGGCTACGACCATTATCGCTTTTACGACCTCTATCTGGACTATTTCCAGATTCGCACCCGGCAGTTCGTGATGAGCTGGGGTGTGGGAGCTAAAGGGGAAAGTACGGGGAAATTGCTGGTGGGTCCCGCGGTACACTTAACAGCGGATGCCTATTTCAAAAAACCGTTTAGTGCAAATATGCGCGCCAGTGTGGGGAAGATTGGAAGCCATTGGCTAACGCAGTTCTTCCTGCGCTTTAACTGGCACTACCAGGGGAATGCCTTTTACCTGGGGTACAACTACTACTCCCGTGGCAGTGTGAATCTGGACGGCGCGGTGCTGGGTGTATCCGTGTACTTTTGATTTTCCGAGAGGAAAAATACATTTCAATGATTAAACTAAAATTCATGTGAAACAGGGCTGAGTACCGCCTTCATTTTTTCCTCTGTTTTCCTTCGATTTTAACCATCTCAAATTGTCTGAAGAAGGTGGCTTGTTCAAATCGGGTTTCCCCTATTTCCAGTATCAATTAAAAGGCGAGTAGACGCCACAATTGAGTTTCTACAAAAAATTTTTTTTCATAGTAAATATTACAAAAAAATTGTATTTTTAGCACTCTCTAAATACGAGTTGAAACTGAGGATCAATGAAAGGAGATGTCAATGGTAAAACATCATGTTAAAGACTTATCGTTAGCTCCGGAAGGGAAACGAAGAATTGAATGGGCCGACCGCCAGATGCCGGTGTTGCGGGAGATTCGCGCTCGTTTCGAGAAGGAAAAACCGCTGGCGGGCAAGAAGATGAGCGCCTGCCTGCATGTGACTGCCGAAACCGCCAATCTGGCGCGCACACTGAAAGCCGGTGGTGCCGATCTGGTACTGGTTGCTTCCAATCCCCTGAGCACTCAGGATGATGTGGCCGCTTCGCTGGTTAAAGATTACGAAATTTCGGTATTTGCCATTAAAGGGGAAGACCACAAGACCTACTACGACCACATTCACGCAGCTCTCCAGCACGACCCGGTGGTGACCATGGATGACGGGGCGGATCTGGTGAGCACCCTTCATCAGGACTATCCCGAAAAGTGCCAGCAAATTTACGCCTCCATGGAAGAAACCACCACCGGTGTGATTCGCCTGCGCGCCATGCACCAGGATGGAGCGCTGAAGCTCCCCGTGTACGCTGTAAACGATGCCCACACCAAATACCTCTTCGATAACCGCTACGGTACCGGGCAGAGCACTGTGGATGGCATCATCCGCGCCACCGATATTTTGCTGGCAGGGAAAACCGTGGTGGTAGCAGGCTACGGCTGGTGCGGTCGCGGATTTGCCATGCGCTGCAAAGGAATGGGCGCTAACGTGGTGATTACCGAAGTGGATCCCATCAAAGCGCTGGAAGCAGCGATGGACGGCTACATGGTAATGCCCATGATTAAAGCGGCAGAGATTGGCGATCTGTTCGTGACAATCACCGGCGATATCAACGTCATTCGTCCCGAACATTTCGAGCGAATGAAGGATGGCGCCATTGTGGCGAACTCCGGGCACTTCAATGTAGAAATCGACATTCCCGGTCTGGAAGCCATGGCGAAAGAGAAACATCCCCAGGTGCGCCGCTTTGTGGATGAGTACGTGCTGCCCAACGGGCATCGCATTTACCTGCTGGCCGAGGGGCGGTTGATTAATCTTGCTGCTGCGGAAGGACACCCCGCCAGCGTTATGGACATGAGCTTCGCCACCCAGGCGCTGACCACCGAATACGCCCTGAAGGAGAAAAAGCCCGCCGGGGTGTACAAAGTCCCCAGAGAAATCGAAGATTACATCTCTACCCTCAAACTGAAAACTATGGGTATCGAGATTGATGAACTAACCGAAGAACAGAAAGAATACTTAAGTTCCTGGGAAATGGGAACTTGATTCCCGTTTTTTGTACACCAACTCGCATTGGAGCCCTGGGGTCCGGACGAAAACCGCCAGGGCTTTTTTGCGCCGAAGCAGCTTTTCCGGAGCACAAAGCGGTATCTCCAGAAAAACGAACCGGTTAAGAAGCCAGAGAGATGGGAAAAGCACAAAAATTCCGGGTGTACAAAAAACATTGTACAGCAAAGGAATATAGATAGTGTTTTTAAGTAAGCACACTCTCAGTCGAGGGAAACAACATTTCCGACGTTGTTAATTTAGTGATACGAAAGGAAAGGTTGTGGAACAATTCAATGTTTTTCAAAGGTTTAAGGATAAATTGATAACAGGGAAGTGTCGTAAAATATGAGTAAAGCAAAACGAAAAAAATCGTCCCGTTCGCAGAGCGAAGTCATTCGCGTTAAAGTGGAATATTTAAACGAAAACGGGGACGGGGTTGCATTCTACCAGAAGAAAAAACTGACGGTAAAGAAAGCGTTACCCGGTGAGGAGGTCCTGATAACCTACAATCCTTTGCGGCCACGCAAAGCACGCATCGAATTGAAGCGGATTCTGGTTTCTTCTCCCGACCGCATTACCCCGCCCTGTTCTTACTTCGAAGACTGCGGCGGCTGCCACTTGCAGCATCTGGATTACAGCAAACAACTGGCGTTTAAGCAACAGATTATCCAGCAACAACTGCTGCCTTATCCTCAACTCAAATCCCTTTCGGTAGCTAAAGTGGTGGGCATGCCCACCCCCCAGCACTATCGCAACAAAACCCAGATGCCATTTCAGCAGCAGGGGGAGGATATTGCCTACGGATTGTACCGCCGGGGCACCCACGAATTAATTCCCGTGGAATACTGCCTGGTGGAAAGCAAAGACGCCAATCGTACCCTGCAAATTGTGCGGGAGTGGGCAAAACGGTTTCGTATTCCGGTTTATGATGAAATCACTCATCAAGGTATTTTGCGCCACGTGATGGTGCGAAAGGGGCAATTTACCAATCAGGTAATGGTGGTACTGGTGACCACCACCCGGGAGGTGCCTCACTGGAAGTTTCTGGTAGAAGACCTCAAACAGGGGCTTTCCTCGCTGCGCAGCGTTATTTTAAATGTAAACCCCAAACGTACCAATGTTATTTTGGGAGAAGAAAATGTGGTCATGTGGGGCGATCCCTTCATTCAGGAGCAACTGGGACGCATTTTATTCCGGATTTACCCCACTACATTTTTCCAGACCAATTCCGTGCAAACCGTGAAGATGCTGGAAAAATTGGTTCAACTGGTGCAGTTTCGTGGTAAAGAGCAGGTGTTGGATCTGTACAGCGGCATCGGCACCATCGGTTTGTACATCGCCCATTACGTGCAGAAAGTGGTGGGTCTGGATATTAACGAAACAGCCATCGAAGCGGCGAACCAGAACGCTTCGGATAATCAAATTTTCAATGCAGAATTTTTCGCTACAGACGCAGGGCAGGGTTTTCTTCAGCACTTACCGCAGGATTTTCGGCCCGAGGTGGTGATTGTCGATCCCCCGCGTAAGGGGCTAACTTCTCACATCATTCGGGACATTATTCACCTCCAGCCGCAAAAAATCGTTTACATTTCCTGCCATCCCAAAACGCTGGTGCGGGATTTGGTCGAGTTCTATCAGAAGGGCTACCGGGCATCCACCATCTTCCCGTTCGATATGTTTCCTCACACCTCGCACGTGGAGAGTCTGGTCGTGCTGGAAAAGACCCCATAACTCACAGGAGAAACGCATACTTTTTCAAAACGTCCTTGATTTAACCGATTTCATCGTTTTACTTAAGAACCTAAATAAAACATACGGTATTACCAGAACACCAGGATAAAAGAAGGAGAAGCACCGTGAAAGAAGCAATTGAAGGACTGGAACCCCGAGCGCTCTGGGAACATTTTTACGAAATCGCCCAAATTCCCAGGTGTTCGAAACATGAAGAAAAAGTTCGGGAATATGTTATTGAAGTGGCCAAACGCAACGGCCTGGAATACAAAATGGATGCAGTGGGTAATGTGGTGGTAAAGAAACCGGCTACCCCCGGTTACGAGGACAAACCCGGCGTGGTGCTCCAGGG
>JALXCH010000389.1 GCA_026991005.1 Calditrichia bacterium
AAGGACTGGCCCGCAGTTACTACAACAAAAAAGTGTACGGCCCGGAACTGTTTCATGCCTTTCGGGAACTGAAAACCCTCTTCGACCCGGACAATCTGTTCAATCCCGGCAAAATTGTGGATTCCACACTTCCCTGGGATCCCGCTGTGTTGCGCTTCTATCCCGGATATCGCACCCCGTACACCATTCAGGACACTGTGCTGGATTTCTCCGCCGATGGCGGTTTTGCAGGTCTGGTGGAAATGTGTAACGGACAGGGTTACTGTCGGCAACTGGAAGATGGCACCATGTGTCCTTCTTTCCGCGCTACGCGGGAAGAGCGCTACGTAACGCGGGGACGCGCCAATGCTCTGCGCGCCATGATTACCGGAAAACTGGGCGCCGATGGCTTAAGCGACCCCGAACTCTACGACATCATGGATATGTGTCTGGCCTGCAAAGCGTGCAAAGTGGAATGCCCCTCCATGGTCGATATGGCCAAATTGAAGTACGAATATCTCCATGCGTATTACCAGCGGAATGGCACTCCCTTTTCCGCCCGGATTTTTGGGCACATCAGCACCGTGAACAAACTGGGCAGTCTTTTTCCGCGCCTTTCCAATTCCGTGATGCGCAGCGATCTGGTTCGGGAAGTGATGGAAACGTTCCTGGGAATTGATCGACGACGCTCGTTGCCTTCGTTTGCTCCTCAAACATTTCAACAGTGGTTCGCCCGGCACGCACCCAATCGCAATGCCCCTAACGGTAAGGTAATTCTCTGGGACGACACCTTCCTTTCTCACAACGAACCGGAAATTGGGGTGGCGGCGGTGAAAGTGCTGGAGGCCGCCGGATTCGAAGTGCTAATCCTGAAAAATCGAAAATGCTGTGGCCGTCCCATGGTTTCCAAAGGGTTGTTGAAAGATGCCCGCAAAAACGCGGAGTACAACGTGCAGCTGCTGCTTCCCTACGTCCGTCAGGGAATTCCCATTGTGGGAGTGGAACCCAGTTGCGTTACCATGTTCCGGGAGGAGTACATTGATTTCCTGCGCAACGAGGAGGCACGCCTGGTTGCCCGGAACACCTATTTTATCGAAGAATTTCTGGTAAAACTTTCCCGTGAAGGAAAATTAAACCTGAATTGGCCTTCCCGAACGCCCACCCGGGAGTATCGCGTCCACGTCCACTGTTACCAGAAGGCGATGAACATGACAGCGAACCAGTTGCGGATGATGGAGTTAATTCCCGGTGCCCGGGTGCAGGAAATCGAAGGCAGCGGCTGTTGCGGAATGGCAGGAGCGTTCGGGTACGAAAAGCGCCACTTCGACATCTCGGTGAAAATTGGGGAGGAGAAGCTGCTACCTGCGGTGCGGGAAGCCGACACCCGGAACATCCGGGTGGCTGCTGCGGGCACCTCCTGTCGGCACCAGATTCTGGATGGTACGGGGATTAAAGTGGAACATCCCATTGTCTGGTTTGCCGAAGCACTGTTGGGTAGAAAACCGGATTTAACGGAAGCGTAAATTCCATCATTATTCGTAAACGGAAAAGGATAGTAGCGCATTTTGCCTTGGAAGAATCAGCTGTTCTTGCATTTGCAGTACCCGAAAGCTATCGCTGGGGATTCTTCCTCCTGCTTGCGGAGAAGATTCTTCCCCCTCCTTACGGAGGAGATTCTTCGTCCCGTTAAGGCTGGACTCAGAATGACAGGGAAGGGTAATCTTTTATAATCATATAGTTACAGATATTTAACCATGTTATTGGTACAACTGATTTTGCACCGAGAAAATGGGAAAGTAACGGTTTTTCGTTGGGTATCTCTAAATAAAAAGACAGAACAGGAAATCCCTTGCATGAAACGAGATGAATAGAGAATAGAGAATAGAGTGGGAATGGAAATATGGCACTGAATTATCTCTGGATTTTTTTCTTCATGATTGCTTTTGCGGTAGGCCTGGTGCGCCTGCTGTTTTTTGGCGATGTGGATGTGTTTCCCAAAATGGTACAATCCATTTTCGATATGTCCAAAACCGGGTTCGAGCTGTCGATTTATTTAACCGGTGTGATGGCATTCTGGCTGGGAATTATGAAGATCGGAGAAGAAGGCGGTATTATTCGCTTCTTCAGTCACATCACTGGGCCGTTTTTTCGGCGTTTGTTCCCGGAAATTCCCCCGGATCATCCGGCCATCGGTTCCATGATTATGAATTTCTCGGCCAACATGCTGGGGCTGGACAACGCCGCCACCCCCATTGGACTGAAGGCAATGAAAGAACTGCAGGAAGTGAATCCCGTGAAAGATACCGCTTCCAACGCGCAGATTATGTTTCTGGTTCTGAATACCTCCGGGCTTTCCATCATTCCGCTCACCATCCTCATCGACCGCTCGGTGGTGGGAGCCGCCAATCCCACCGATGTGTTTATCCCCATCATGCTGGCAACCTTCTTTAGCACCCTCACGGGAATGATTGTGGTTTCCCTCATTCAAAAAATAAATTTGTTAGATAAAGTCATTCTGGCGTATATGGGAAGCGTCACTCTCTTCATGGCCGGGGTGATTGTGTATTTTTCCATGCTCCCCCAGGAAAAAATTGCCACCGTCTCCAACGTGGCCAGCACGTTCATCATTTTTTCCGTGATTATCCTCTTTATCGGGGTTGGGGTTTGGCGCCGGGTGAATATTTACGAAACATTTATCGATGGCGCCAAAGAGGGATTTAGCGTGGCGGTGAAGATTATTCCTTACCTGGTGGCAATTTTGGTGGCGATTGGGGTGTTTCGAGCTTCCGGCACACTGGATTTTATTGTGGATGGCATCGGGAAATTTTTCGGATTGTTTGGGGTGAATACCGATTGGGTGCAGGCACTCCCCACCGCTTTGATGAAACCGTTAAGCGGAAGCGCCGCCCGGGGCATGAACCTGGAAATCATGAAAACCTTCGGGCCCGATTCCTTCGTAGGACGCCTCTCCAGCATTTTTCGAGGAGCCACCGAAACGACATTTTACATCCTGGCGGTGTATTTCGGTTCGGTGAACATCAAGAAAACCCGTTATGCCGTTTCCGCCGGTCTGGCTGCGGATTTCGCCGGAATTCTGGCCGGAATTTTTGTGGGGTACCTTTTCTTCCATTAGAAAATCGGGAAATGTTTTTTAGAAAAAATTACCCGGTTGAGCAGGTTACATGAGTTTCATTTTTCACATAAAAAGGACATGATGATGACGTTTCGCAACATTGTTTTATTATTTTCAGGAATGATTATTCTGCTTACTGCCAACGTTTTGGTGGTATTTGCGGATGAACCGGACAAATGCGCTGCCACCCCGGAACAGGATGCGGCGATGACGGCGCGCCTGGGGAAGAACTGGGGCTACGGATATGCCGATTTGCTGGCGGATTTAAACACCTGGGGACAAAGCCCCTTTGTCACTGTCGATTCTCTGGGGGCAACGGTGCAAAACCGCGCCATCTGGATGTTGACCATTACCGATACCACCCCGCCGGGCAGTACACCGCGGAAAACCATTTCGGTACACGCCCGCACCCACCCCATCGAAGTGCAGGCCTTCTGGGTCACCAATGCCATGATTAACCAGTTGCTGTCCAATGATGCGTTTGCCCGTTTTCTACGAGAGCACTGCACCTTTTACATCATCCCCATGTACAATCCCGATGGCGTGGAGCTGGGGCTCACTCGCTATAACGCCAATGGGGTCGATCTGGAGAGTAACTGGAATGCCAATCCCGTAGAACCGGAAGTAGCGGTTCTCCGCAGCCATTTCTACCAGTTGATGACCTCCGATGCGCCCATTGAGGTGGCACTCAACATGCATTCTTCCTATCTTTGTACCCGTTATTTTGTGTATCACGACCAGGCCGGGACCTCTTACCAGTACACCTTGCTGGAGCAAAATTTTATTGAGGGAGTGCGTTCCTACTTTCCGGGGGGAATCGAGCCCTGGAATTATTTTGTGAGCTGGACCAGCGGCACGCCGTTGGTGTATCCCGAAAGCTGGTTCTGGTTGAACTACGGTGAATCGGTCATGGCGCTCACCTACGAGGACATGAACTGCGCCGCTGCCGGAAATTACGATTCCACTGCATTCGCTTTGTTGCACGGCATCGCCGATTACCTGGGGCTGGTTTCTTCTATTGCCTTTAACGAACCGCAGCAGCAGGAAGCCATGACTCTGAAGCAAAATTTCCCCAATCCCGTGCAATTGCAAGCGGCAAACCGTTCCACCGTCATTCAATATCACCTGGACAAGCCGCAGCAAATTCGTCTGGTGGTTTACGATGTTCTGGGACGAACCATTGCGGTACTGGATGAAGGGTTCAGGTCAGCGGGAGAACACCACCTCTTTTACGATGTTTCGGGATTAGCCGAAGGAATCTATTTTTACCGTCTGGAAACCGCCGGGCTGGTTCAAACGCGGACGTTGGTGGTGGTGAGGTAAACGGAAGTAGTGCCATTCTCCATTAAATCGGTTCTTGCAGATGGAGATGTAGATTATGTGCAGTCCATAGCATCATTCTGAAAATGGGTATTGAATGAAGGACCACACCCGATACAGGCTTTAGTAGCGGAATAGATGCAAAAAATTAACCGCAGAGGCCGCGAAGAAAGCGCAGAGAGCGCAATGGATTTTCCCTTAAATTTTAAATCGTATTGCATTTTGTGAAAAGCCATTTGGTTTAACCGATTTAGGAAAAAATCCATTCTGTCCCTTCAGGACGAATGAATGTGGGGGTGGGAATTCCGTTCCCACAGATGATATTAGCACACCGTCCCTCCGGGACGGGTGTTTTTCCTGGGATTTCACCCCGGGTTACCCCTGTGAGAGTACTTCGCACCCGGTTGTATTTACTGATGGTTAATCAATCAAAACACGATAATAGAGATTCTTCGCTCCGCTGGCGCTTCGCTCAGAATGACTGGGGAGCGGTGTTTCTGTCATTCTGAACCCTCGCCACAGGCGAGGGTGAAGAA
>JALXCH010000390.1 GCA_026991005.1 Calditrichia bacterium
TTTAAGGATAATGGAGTACCATGAAGACAATTACCCGGCCAAAGAAAGCAGGCAAATTTTCCCGGCCGCTGCAGGTGCCGCAGGTACCGGTAGATACGCGAACCGCTTCCCTGGTGGGATTTGCCCTGCGGGCTCGCCAGGTGGAGCTGGGTTACGAAGCGGTGCGACGGGCCGCCACCCGGGGAAGACTGGCGGGAGTACTGGTTTCCGGAGATATTTCCCGGCATTCTCTGGAAAAAATTATCCGGGTCACCCTCCTCTGGGAGGTCCCCCTTTTCCAGACGGCAGGTGCATTTAATTGGGAAGAAGCCTGGGGATTGTCTTCACATAAAATTCTGGGGTTGAGAAAGAGCGAATTAGGTAGAACGGTGATACAAAACTTTAAAGCAGGAGCTTAAATGGGAGATACCAAAAGTAGAAAACGGCTCTTTAAAGTAGCCAAAGAGTTAAATTTATCCCATGTAACCATCGAGGAATTTCTGGCGAAAAAGGGCTACAAGGTCTCCGGACCCAATACGGCGATTACACCGGAGATGTACGAGGAAATTTTAAAGCGTTTTTCGCTGGAAAAGCAGAAGGCGGAAAAGCTGGCGAAACGGCGTAAGGAGCGCGAAGAGGAGCGGAAGTTAGAAAAAGAAGTCAAGCCGGTGGAGGCGAAACCGACTGCCGAGCCGGCGAAGGTAGAGGCAACTCCCGCGGAAACCGTTCCGGAAGCCACTCCAGAAGCCAAACCGGAGGCCGCCGTACAGGAACAGCCTGCGCCAGAGGAAACTGTTACTGCGGAAACAACTGCCGAGCAACCGCCCGCCGCGGAAGGTGCCGAGGCCTCTCCCCAGGCTCCTGCTCCTGAAACAGAAACAGTTGCGAAAGAGGAAACCGCTGAGGCGACTTCCACTGTGGAAGAAAAAGCTGAAGCTGAAGAGGAGAAAGAAGAGCAAGAAGAAAAAATTGCTGAATCCATAGAACCGGCAAAACCCAAAGTGGGCGATATTATTGAACATCCCCAGGCCCGGAAATTCCTGGAGCAACAGGAACAACGCAAGAAGGAAAAAGCCCGACGGAAGAAAGAGATTCTGAAACGAATCAAAGAGGAAGCGAAGAAAGAGAAGAAAGAAGCCCGGGAAGAAGAGGTGGTACCGCGCCGGATTCAGGCCATGGAAAAGGAAGAGGCAGAAGTTGCGGAAATGCCGCCTGAGACCATTCAGGAAAGGGAAGCCCGGGCCAAGAAGAAAAAAGAGAAGAAGAAAAAACGAGGGGATGAGGAGCTTTCGGAGAAAGAACGGCGCCGTCGTAAAGCGCTGGAGATGATTCGCAAGGAAGGGAAAAAGTCCAAACTGCGGATTTCCCCCACAGCGGTACTGGGAGAAGAAGAAGTCCCCGTAAAGGAAGAACGCCGCAAACGATCGCGCAAAAAGAAAGAAATCGACCAGCAGGAAGTGGAAGACACGCTGAAGAAAACCCTGGCCAGCATTCGAGACACTACCACCGGAAAGAAGAAACGGAAAAAAGTCAAAAGTACCGGCGAGGAAGTGGTCGAAGAGGAAAATGTAATTCATGTGACCGAATTTATTACGGTGCAGGATCTGGCTAATTTGATGGATGTTCCCGCTACCGAAGTCATTCGCAAATGTCTGGAACTGGGACAGATGGTAACCATTAACCAGCGGCTGGATATGGATTTAATCAAATTGCTGGCCGAGGATTTTGGCTTTAAAGTGGAAGAAGAAGAAGAGTTCGCCTCGGAGCATCTGGAAGAATATCTGGAAGAAGAGGAAGACACCCCGGAAGATTACGTCCCGCGCCATCCGGTGGTGACCATTATGGGGCATGTGGACCACGGAAAAACCTCCTTGCTGGATTATATCCGTAAAACCAATGTGGTTGCCGGGGAATCCGGTGGGATTACCCAGCACATTGGTGCTTACGTGGTGGAACTGGATGGCGATCGACGCATCACCTTTCTGGATACACCGGGACACGAAGCGTTTACGGCCATGCGGGCACGTGGTGCGCAGGTGACTGATATTGTGGTGCTGGTGGTGGCGGCGGATGATCGGGTTATGCCCCAGACTATCGAAGCCATCGACCATGCCCGGGCTGCCGGGGTGCCCATGGTGATTGCCATCAACAAGGTGGATAAACCCAATGCCGACCCCATGGCCATTCGTAAACAACTGGCCGATCAGAACGTGCTGGTGGAGGATTGGGGTGGTAGCTACCAGGTGGTGGAAGTGTCGGCGAAAACCGGTCAGGGAATCGACGAGCTGCTGGAAAAGATTCTGCTGGAAGCCGAACTGCTGGAACTGAAAGCGAATCCCAATAAACGGGCCCGGGGTGTGGTCATTGAATCCCGCCTGGATAAAGGAAAAGGGCCGGTTGCCACCGTGCTGGTACAGCAGGGGACGTTGCGAGTGGGAGATGTGTTTATCGTTGGGCAGTACTTCGGAAAGGTGCGTGCACTGCTCAACGAGCGCAATCAGAAGGTAAAGGAGGCCGGTCCGGCTTATCCCGTCCAGGTGCTGGGAATTGATGGCGTCCCCGAAGCGGGGGACAAGCTCATTGTGGTGCCGGACGAGAAGTTGGCCCGCGAAATTGCCACCCGCCGTCAGCAGTTAAAGCGGGAGCAGGATTTCCGGCAAATTCGCAAAATTACCCTGGACGATATTTCCCGCCAGATTCAGGAAGGCGAAGTAAAAGAACTGAATGTGCTCATTAAGGCAGATGTGGATGGTTCTGCCCAGGCACTGAGTGATGCCCTGCTCAAACTCTCTACCAAAGATGTGACCGTGCGTGTGGTCCGTCGGGCGGTGGGCCCCATTTCTGAATCTGATATCATGCTGGCGGCTGCCTCCCATGCCATCATTATTGGTTTCCACGTGCGGCCTACCCTCAAAGCAAAAGAGCTGGCGGAACAGGAGAATGTGGATATCCGCCTCTACAAAGTGATTTACGACGCCATCGAGGATGTGAAAAAGGCACTGGAAGGGTTATTGGAACCGGTGGAACGGGAGAAGGTGCTGGGAATTGCCGAAGTGCGCGAAATCTTCAAAATCTCCCGCGTGGGTACGGTGGCGGGATGTTACGTGCTGGATGGGAAAATTGCCCGGAACGCCCACGTGCGCCTCATTCGCAACGATGTGGTGATTTACGAAGGCAAATTGGCGTCCCTCAAACGCTTTAAAGATGACGTGCGAGAGGTGAGTGCCGGTTACGAATGTGGTTTGATGATTGAGAATTACAACGACATCAAAGTGGGAGACCAGATCGAAGCTTACGAGGTAGTTAAGGAACAACGCACTCTGGAGACGGAATAGGCCAGTGGAATACCCACCACACCGCCAGCAGAAGCCGCAGGCCAGGGCAATAGGTTGAAGAGGCAGCGTAAAAATGCAATATCAATGGAATAATTATTCGATTTTTTTAAATGTAGCCCCGAGCTTTTTTCGCAGAATCCTACGGATGCGCTCACAGAGCTCCGCGGGCAGCATCCTGTGGAAACTTGGGGATCTTGTGGTATACACAACAAATTAGGTTTTAGCCCAATTTTAAGCTAAAGCCTGATTTTGGGACGAGAAAGGAAAAAGAAAAGGAAATAAAAATATCATGAAACATCGTCCCGAAGTGATAATTGAATATGGATTTGCCAGAGAACGACAAATTGTTGTTACAACATATTTCATTCTGTCCCTTCGGGACGAATTAATGTGGGAATGGAATTTCGTTCCCACAAATAAATTTAGTGGGCTATTTGCATTCCGTCCCTTCGGGACGGGTAGGGTTGTGGAGCCCGGTATTGTTTTATAAAAAAAATTTTGAGACAGAATTCACCCATCGCGGAGCGATGGGATGCGAATAGCCCATATTTTTAAATATGGGTGAAATTAATGTCCATCATTACATATTGTCCCGAAGGGACAATTGAAAGAATTTAATGTTAAAATAGGGAAGTCTGTAAAGAAGTATTAAATTCTGTAAGAAGCAAAAAAAACAACGCATTTTAAACAGCTTGAGTTTTAAATAAATATTATGAGTTGCAATATGAATAATATTGTTTAAATAAATTTTTGATTTTACATTTTTACACAGGTTCTAAAGTCACAGGCTGAAATCTCAGGCCGGGACCACAGGCCAGGAGGCACATTTCAATAACCAGGACAAGTTAGGGGCGAGGGGCAAACATGCAGATGATAATTGGTGTGATGACGGTGGATTTGTACGTCCCGTATTCCGGCTCTCTGAAGGAAAAACGCATGGTAGTTAAGGGGTTGAAGGATAAGATTCGCAATAAATACAACGTGTCCATTTCGGAGGTGGATTTTCAGGAAAAATGGCAACGGGCACGGCTGGGAATTGTGCAGGTGGGCAACGACTACAAATTCATCGAAAAGAATTTCAACGCCATTTTTCACATCATTGAATCCAATGGTTCACTGCAAATTCTGGATCACACTTTTGAATTCATTTAATGGGTAGGGGAGATGCATACCGAATCCATCAGACAACGCAAAATTGCCGATCAGGTAAAGACGCTCATCAGTCAAATAATTGACCGCAAGCTGAAAGATCCCCGCAAAGGATTTGTAACGGTGACGCACGTACGCATGTCCGGCGACTTGCGGATTGCTTCCGTTTACTACACGGTAATGGGCGATGAGGAGCAGAAGGAGAAGACCGCAGCGGCGCTGGAACGCGCCCGCAATTTTATTCGCAGTGAACTGGCACCGCATCTAAAACTGCGTTTCATCCCCGAACTTCGCTTCTTTTACGACGACACTCTGGATTATTCCGAGCACATCGAGCAGCTTCTGAAAAAGGTAAAAGAGCAGGAAAAGAAGAAAGCAGCGGAGGGGGAAGAGAAAGAATGAGTACGGGAGGATGCGTCATTTTATGATTGAGAAGGTACCGGGTGGGTTCATTGTAAATATCAACAAACCGGCAGGCTGGACATCTTTCGATGTGGTTAAGAAACTGCGCAACATAACCCGCGTGCGTAAAATTGGCCACGCCGGTACGCTGGACCCTTTTGCCACGGGCGTGCTGCTAATTTGCCTGGGGCGGGCTACCAAATTAACCGCGCAGTTGATGGCGCATCCCAAAGAATATGTGGCAACACTGCGACTGGGGCAGGAGACGGATACACAGGATTTTACCGGGCAGGTAATTGGCGAGGCACCGGTTCCCCCGCTTACACCCGAACGGGTAAATGAAGTGTTGGCCCAATTTACCGGCACTATCCGTCAGCGCATTCCGGAATATTCCGCCAGCAAAATTGGAGGCGTGCGGCGCTACAAGCTGGCACGCCAGGGGAAGGAGGTTCCGGAAGGGTACAAAACGGTGGAGATTTACGAGCTGGAACTTCTAAAACTGGAAGAGGCGCGGTTGACCTTTCGGGTGTTGTGCAGCCGGGGAACTTATGTCCGCACACTGGGGGCAGATATTGCCCGGGCGCTGGGCACGGTGGGGTATCTGGAAAGTTTAACCCGCACCCGCAGCGGGGATTATTCCCTGCAGCACAGTTTGTCCATTCCCCAATTCGAAAAATTGTGGAAAGAAAAATTTGCCCATGAAAATATTCCGTCACATTAACGAAGTGAAGATTGAGGGACGCACGGTGGTTACCGTGGGTTCTTTTGATGGGGTGCATCTGGGGCACCGGGCGATTATCGATGCCTTAAATCGAGCCGGTGAAGAGTGCGGGTGTCTCCCGGTGCTGGTCACTTTTCATCCCCATCCCAAAATGGTGGTAGGACCCGCCAATGGCCGTAAGGTGCTGCTGCTCACCACGCTGGAAGAAAAGCTGCATTTACTGGAAGAATACGGTCTTCCAGCGGTACTCATTATTCCTTTTACCCGGGAGTTTTCTCGCACCCCGTACGATGTGTTTGTGCGGGAGTATCTGGTGAACATTCTCAAGGTGCGCAAGATGGTGATTGGGCACGACCATCATTTTGGGCGCAACCGGGAAGGACACGAAGAGCAGTTGCGGGAGTTTGGTCGGCAATTGGGTTTCGAGGTGGAAGCGCTGGAACCGTTTTATGTGGATGGAGAAATTGTAAGCAGCAGCCGCATTCGGGAGTATTTGATGGCCGGGGAAATTATCCGAGCTAACCGGTTGCTGGGGAGGTATTACAGCATTCGCGGCCGGGTAGTGGAAGGGAATCGCCGCGGTCGGGAGCTGGGGTTCCCCACGGCAAACATTCGATTGAACCACATTTACAAACTGATTCCCCGCAACGGGGTGTATGCCGTGGATGTACGCGTCCAGAACCAGGTGTTTAAGGGGATGATGAACATTGGGCACCGTCCCACCTTTAATTTTGATCCCTTGACTTTGGAAGTTCATATCATTAATTTTACCGGTTCTATTTATAATGAGGACATCGAAATTGCCTTCAAAGCATTCATTCGGGAAGAACGGCAGTTTCGCAGTCCGCAGGAATTGAAACAGCAGTTAGAAATCGATAGAGAAAAATGTTTAAATATTTAACAATTTCGGAGGAAAGCAATGACATTAACCAGTGAAGAAAAACGGGCGATTATCGAGAAGTTTGGTGGCAGCCCCAAAAATTCCGGTAAGGCAGAAGTTCAGATTGCTCTGATGACCCGTCGCATTGTGGATTTAACCGAGCATCTTAAACAGCATCCCAAGGATCACCATTCGCGGCGGGGATTGCTAAAGCTGGTGGGGAAACGGCGTCGCCTGTTAAATTACCTGATTAAGAAGGATATCAATCGATATCGCCAACTGATTCAGGAACTGGGATTAAGAAGATAACGGTAGTTGTGGAGGAAAAATGATTATTCGAAAATCGAAAGAAATAGGCGGACGCACCCTCACCATCGAAACAGGGCGTATGGCAAAGCAGGCGAACGGTTCTGCTGTTGTCCGGTACGCTGATACTATGGTACTGGTGGCCGCTACCTGCAGTAAAGATCGTCGGGAAGATATCGATTTTTTCCCCCTTTCTGTGGAATATCAGGAACGTACCTACGCCGCCGGTAAAATTCCCGGCGGTTTCTTTAAGCGCGAAGGGCGTCCCACGGAAAAGGAAATTTTAAGTGCCCGATTGATTGATCGACCCATCCGGCCGCTCTTTCCCGAAGGGTTCAAAAACGATACCCAGATTTCGGTATTTGTAATTAGCAGCGACCAGGAAAACGATGCGGATGTGCTGGGAGCCATCGGCGCTTCGGTAGCGCTTTCCATTTCGGACATTCCCTTTGCCGGTCCCATCGCTTCGGTACGGGTGGGGCGCATCGCCGGGGAATTTATCATCAATCCCACCTTCTCCCAGCTGGAAGAGAGCGACATGGACCTGGTCATTTCCGGCTCGGAAGATTCCATCATGATGGTGGAAGGGGAATCCTCGGAGATTAGCGAAGAGGATATGATTGAGGCGCTCAAATTCGGGCACAATTACATCCGCGAAATTATTGAACTGGAAAAAGAAGTGATTGCGGAATTTGATGTGCAGAAAATGGAAGTGGAAATTCCGGAGTTACCCGAAGAGTTAAAGGCGAAGGTGGTAGCGAAGGCGCGTCCGGCCATTCAGGAAGCGATTAAAATTCAGGAGAAGAAGGCACGGCGCGAGCGGTTGGGAGAAATTAAAGATGAGATTCTGGAAGAATTAAGCGAGGAAGAGGAAGAGTACACGGCGCTGGTGAAAGAACTGCTGCACGATATTGAGAAGGAAGAAGTGCGTTCCATGATTATCAATCAGAATGTGCGGCTGGATGGTCGGGGGATGGATGATATCCGACCCATTACCTGCGAAGTGGGGGTGTTGCCCCGGGCGCACGGCTCGGCCCTCTTTACCCGCGGACAAACCCAGAGCCTGGGCGTAACTACCCTGGGTACGAAGATAGATGAACAAATTGTGGAAACCCTGGAAGGGGAAAGCAGCAAGAGCTACATGCTGCATTACAATTTCCCACCCTTTAGTGTGGGGGAAGTACGTCCCTACCGCGGACCCAGCCGCCGGGAAATTGGCCACGGTAATCTGGCCGAGCGGGCACTGAAGCCGGTGGTTCCCAGCGAAGAGGCCTTCCCTTACACCATTCGCATCGTTTCGGATATTCTGGAATCCAACGGTTCCTCTTCCATGGCTACGGTCTGTTCCGGCTCCCTCAGCCTGATGGATGCGGGCGTGCCCACCAAGTGCCACGTGGCAGGCATTGCCATGGGACTCATTAAAGAAGGTGATGAAATCCGCATTTTAACCGATATTTTAGGCGACGAAGACCACCTGGGTGATATGGATTTTAAAGTGGCCGGTACCCGGGATGGGATCACCGCCTTTCAGATGGATATTAAAATTTCCGGACTCTCTTTCGAAATTATGGCCGAGGCGCTGGAGAAAGCCAAAGCTGCCCGCATGAAAATTCTCGATATTATGGAAGAAACCATTGCCAGACCGCGGGACGATATTTCACCGTACGCACCGCGCATCCTCTCCCTGATGATTCCGGTGGATAAAATTGGTGAGGTGATTGGTCCCTCCGGGAAGAATATTCGTGCCATTATTGAAGAAACCGGAGTCAAAATCGATATCGACGATTCCGGCTACACGGTGATTGCTTCCCCGGATGTGGAAATGGCCGAGAAAGCAAAAGCTCGCATCCAGGCCATTATCGAAGAGCCGGAAGTGGGCAAAACCTACAACGCCACCATCAAACGGATTATGAATTTTGGCGCCTTTGCCGAATTTATGCCCGGTAAAGAGGGATTGATTCACATTTCCGAACTGGATACCCACCGGGTGCGCACCGTTACCGATGTGGTGAAAATTGGGGATAAAGTGCATGTCATCCTTAAAGAGATTGACAAGGAAGGCCGGTACAATTTAAGCCGGAAGGAATATTTGCGCCGACAGGAACGGCAGAAACGGCGACAAAGTGGTGAGGATCGGCATCATCACAAGAAATCCTGAAAATAGTTTTTACATGAATATTGTACGAAAGAGCGGCCTGCGGGTCGCTTTTTTCATATCCGGCCTGCTTTCAAAGAATTCTTTGTGTTTATAATCTGGCGGTTTTGTTATTAAATTAATCCGGTTCAAATTGAATACCGGAAAAAAGAGGAATGAAACGAAGTATTATCCATCTCATCTATCTGGGGATATTGTGGGGAATGGTTTCTGCACTGGCGCAGCAGCCGGTAACCGTGGCACGCATTAAATACGCCGGAGGCGGGGACTGGTACGGGAACAGAACCACCTTTGTGAATCTGTTTCGTTATATTCGGGAGCACACCAATGTGGTGACGGCGGAAAAAGAGGTGACGGTGGAAATCGGGGAAAAGGATTTTTTCAAGTACCCCATTTGTTACATCGCCGGGCACGGCAATATCAAATTCTCCGATGAGGAAGTTCGCCGACTGCGGCTTTACTTAACCCGGGGCGGTTTCCTATGGGCAGATGATGATTACGGCATGGATCCCGCCTTCCGCCGGGAAATGAAAAAAGTATTCCCGGATTTGCAGTGGGTGGAAATCCCTTTCTCCCACCCCATTTACCACACGGTGTTCAATTTTCCCAACGGATTGCCTAAAATCCATAAACATGCCGGAGGTCCGCCCCACGGGTTGGCACTTTTTTACGAAGGGCGCATGGTGGTGTTTTACTCGTTTAACACCGATATCAGCGACGGGTGCGAAGATCCGGATATTCACGGTGATCCGCCCCAGGTTCGCGAAAGCGCCCTGAAGATGGGAACAAATATCATCGTCTGGGCATTGACCAATTATTAAAAATGAATAACGGAAATTGCCCGAAAAAAAATGGGAAAGTCACTCTTCAGAGAGTTATTTGCAGTAGAAAATTCCCGTTTCGCAAATGAAGATTTGAAGAAGGGGTGAGGGGGTATTTCGGAGGAAGGGATTGGTTATCAGAGCAATGAAGCGGGCGGGTAGCTATCACCCGGCGAGCGGGTTTAAACACGAAATACAACGGAATGTCATTTGAGATGAACCAACCAGCGGAGCACATACAGGCGGATTTTAACACGATTTTCCGGAAGGTGGTCCGGGCCCACCGCTCTATTTTTTTCAGCCGCTGGCTGCAACGCACGGTGCAAATCCTTTTATCGGGCGCCGTGTATTTTGTTTTATTCAGCCTGCTGCATCTGATGTTCGACATCAGTGCACCGGTGCGCTGGGGTATCTGGATTCTGGGAATGGGAGGGATGCTTCTGGCGCTGGGCTATTACGGGATTTCCCTCTTAAAAGAAGTTTTTCGGCCTTCCGAAGAAGCCCTTTACCGCACGGCACGGCACATTGGTACCCGGCATCCCGAAATTCAGGATGCTCTGATTGATTTCCTGCAACTGTATCGAGAAAAAGACAGCGGCGGTTCCCCTGCTATTCGAGAAAAAGCGCTGCAGCAACTGGCGGGGAAATTGCGCCAGTTCCAGTGCCAGAAGGAAAAGCTGTTCGCCGGCTTCTGGAAAAGAAATCACCCTTATGTAGCCCTTCTTTCTGTGTACGGAGTGCTGTTTCTCTTTTTTTACGGTTCGCTGGGTCTGGCGCTGCAGAAAACCCTTTTCCCCTGGCGCCATTTTGTGGAACCACTCCCGCTGCAAATTCGCAATTTAACCGGAAGTGTGGAAGTTCTCCGCAACGAGCCGGTAACCCTTCAGGCAGAAATTCAGGGCGTGATGCCCGATCGCATGTATCTGGTGGTTCAGGGAATTTCGGAAGAAAAAACCGGGGTGGAGAAAATTCCCCTTTCCCTTACCCGTTTCCCTCTGGTGCAGTACCATTTTCCCCACATTCGCCAGGGATTTACCTATTATTTTCTGGCAGAATTGAAGCAGTGGCGGCACCGGGATCGTCCTCTCGCCTCTTCTCCAGATACGGTTTGGGTTCGGCAGCGTCCCCTCATCCGGAATTTGCAGGTGAAAATCGTTCCTCCGCGCTATACGGGATTGCCTCCCCAGTTACTTCCGCCGAATGATGGCGAAATTACTGCCATTCGCGGGAGCCAGGTACAACTGCGCATCGAAGCGGACAAGTCCATTCACCGGGGATACATTGCCTATAGCGATTCTCAGAAACTTCCCTTACAGCCACTGGGGAATACGGCCCGAGCGAGCTTTCGCGTGCGCAAACCGCTCACCTACACCATTCACATTTTCGACAGGGATTCCATCCCCAACGATGAACCGGTGGTGTACCATATTTTCCCCATTGCCGATGAATATCCTTTTGCGGAAATCAAACAGCCGCAGGGCGATGTGGATCTGGAGAATGAGTTGAAAATTCCCCTCTTCGTGGAATATCGGGATGACTACGGATTTAGTAAAGCGCTGTTGCAGGGGGTGCTAATTCGCGGTGGCAGTACCGGCGATTCCACTTCTTTTTCCCTGAAGCTTCCTTTTAAAGTGTTTGAGAAGGGGAAAGCCTTCACCCAGATTATGTGGGATTTAACGGGTTTTTACATGGTACCGGATGATTACATCCAGTATTTTGTGGAAGTGTGGGACAACGACCCCATCACCGGTCCCAAAAATTATCGCACTCAGAGTTATGTCATTCGCCTGCCGTCGCTGCTGGAAATTCTGGAGCAGTCCGAGGAAAAACAGAAGGAACAGCTCGAAGAAATTAAAGATGTAGCCGGAAGTACGAAGGAGTTAAAGAAAAAAATAGAAGAAATTGCCCGGGAGATGAAGCGCAACAACGAGATGAACTGGGAACGGAAGCAGGAAATTAAAGAGCAGCTGGAGAAGCAGAAGAAAGCCATGGAGAAGCTGCAGGAGATTCAGAAAGAGCTGGAAGACGTGGCGAACAGGCTGGATCGCAACAAGATGCTCAGTCCCGAAACACTGGAGAAATATTTTGAACTTCAGAAGATGTTTCAGGAACTGGCGTCGCCGGAGTTGAAGCAGGCCATGGAAAAATTGCAGCAGGCGCTGGAAAAGGCCGATCCCCGGGAAATCCAGAAAGCGATGAAGCAGCTTCAGTTTTCCGTAGAGCAGTTCGAGAAAAATGTGGAACGCACTTACGAATTGCTGAAACAGGTGATGCTGGAACAAAAACTGGACGAGCTGGTGAATCTGGCGGATAAAATTAACCAGGAGCAGGGGAAAATTAACGATAAATTGAAGAAAGATTCCCTCGACCAGAAGCAGATGGAGCAGCTGGCAAATAAAGAAAAGAACTTGAGTGAAGAAGCGGATTATTTGAAGCAGGAGATGGAGAAAACGGCCCAGGAATACCAGGGGATGTTGAAGCAGTATGCGGAAGAACTTCAGAAAGCGCAGCAGTTTATGGAGGAACAGCAGATTCCGCAGAACATGCAGCAGATGAGCCAGCAGCTTTCGCAGGGACAGCAGCAACAGGCTCAGCAGCAGGGGCAGGATTTAAAAGCGCAACTGGACATGCTCCAGAACATGTTGCAGACCATGCAGAACAATATGATGCAGCAGCAGAAGAAGGAGCTGATGGAAGCAATGCAGAGGGCGATGGAAGATATGCTCACGCTTTCGTTCCGGCAGGAGCAGCTTGCTCGCGAGGCGCAAAAGCTGAGTATGGCTTCTTCCCGGGTGAACCGCATTGCTCGCGAGCAGAGCCAACTGGAAGACGCCACCCGGCAGATTGTGCGGCAGCTGGTGGAGATTTCCAACAAGACCTTCTTCCTGCCGCCGCAGATGTCTCAGCAGATGGCACAAATTCTTTCGGATATGGAGAAGTCGATTCAGCATCTGGAGAATCGCAATCCCCGGGGTGCAGCCGGGGCACAGCGCCGGGCAATGGGTAACATTAACCGGGCGATGATGTCCCTGCAAAACGCCATGAACCAGATGGCGCAGTCGTCTTCGGCTACGGGATTTCAGCAGTTTATGCAGCAATTGCAGCAAATGGCCGGGCAGCAGGGGCAACTCAATCAACAGAGCATGCAGATGTTTCAACTGGGACAACAGGGGCGGTTGCAGTTAAGCCCCGATGACCTGGCCCGCCTGGCCGCCCAGCAGGAAATGATTCGCCAGTCCCTGGAACAGTTAAACCAGCAAATGGGAAACAGACGGGATGTGCTGGGGCGATTGGGAGAGCTGGGGAAGGAGATGGAGGAGGTGGTGAAAGAGCTGCGCGCTCAGCGGCTGGATCGCAAAGTGATCGAACGCCAGGAACGCATCCTTTCCCGCCTGCTGGATGCCCAGCGCTCCATTCGCGAAAAAGAGTATAGCAAAAAACGCCAGGCAGAGCGCGAAAAACAGGTGTTTGTGAAATCTCCACCCGATTTACAGGAATCGTTATTGAAAAAGCAAGATCGTTTGCGTAAAGATTTGCTGGATGCCCTGCAGGAAGGGTATCGTTCCGAGTATCGGGAATACATCAAACGCTATTTTGAGAACCTTTCCCGCACTCCCGTGAATCGGTAATACTTCCCGGAAGTGCCTTCCCCACTGTGGGAATGTAATAGACAGGAGGAGCACCAGAGAGATGATTGCCAGCCGTTGCACATCTTTCCCCCGGCAAAAAAGGAACCGTTCGGGGAGTGATCTGCCTTCGCAAACCGTGGCGTTCTTTCTGGTTATTTTGCTCCTGTTTCTGGGAAGCGAAGCGCGTGCTGCCGCACATTCCGAAGCGATTTCCGATTCCACCATCATTCAAAAAATAACCCTGCAATACGATACCACCCGACATTTGCCGCTGGAGAATCTGGTTTACCGCTATCCCCGCACTCTGAAGGTAGCACTTGTGCTCAGCGGAGGCGGGGCTCGGGGATTTGCCCAGATCGGGGTACTGAAGGCGCTGGAAGAACATCACATCCCCGTACATTTGATTGTGGGTTCCAGCATCGGCAGCTTGATTGGCGGATTTTACGCCGCCGGTTACAGCGCAGACCAGCTGGCAGCGATTGTGAAGGAAATTCGCTGGCAGGGAATCTTCAGCGACGAAACGCACCGGCAGAATCTGTTCTGGTCGCAAAAGTCCGATCCCCGGAAGCACATTCTGGAAGTTCGTTTCGACCGGGGAGTTCCTTACATTCCCATGGGCATCACTTCGGGACAGAAAATATTCGACATCATTTATTCCTATTTGCTGCGGGCGAACTTCCAGGCAGCAAACAATTTCGACAACCTTCGGGTGCAATTTCGGGCGGTGGCCACCGATTTGATTAGCGGGGAGAAAGTGGTGCTCAAGAGCGGCGACCTGGCCGAAGCCATCAGCGGAAGCGTCTCTTTCCCGCTTTTATTTTCTCCCGTGGAGTGGCAGGGTAAATGGCTGGCCGATGGCGGCATCCGGGACAATTTGCCGGTGGATGTTGCCCTGCAAAATGGCGCGGATGTCACCATCGCGGTGGATGTCACCTCGCCGCTGCGCACCATCGAGGAAATGCGCGCCCCCTGGCAAATTGCCGATCAGGTCACCACCATCATGATGGAAGAACCCACCCGCCAGAGCCGCCAGATGGCAGATGTGGTTATTCACCCGGATTTGAAAGGGCATGGTGCCAGCGATTTCAGCCAGATTGATTCCCTCATTGCAGCCGGTTATCGGGAAACTCTTCGCAAAATTGAGGAAATTAAATCCTGCATTGCCCGGAAGGAAAATAACCTGTGGGGGGAGAACCACTATCTGGGTAAAGTGCATCGTTTGAAGGTGCTGGGAATTCAGCGGGTTCATGCGGATACCCTGCAAAGCCACATGGTGACCCGCGAGGGACAAAGTCTGTATCTGTACGATTTGTATCGAGATCTCAACCGGTTTTATAGAACAGGATTTTTCTCCGATGCCTATGTCCTGTTGCGAGGGAAACCCTCCACCTTTACGGTGGAATTCCATTTTCAGGAAAATCCCCCCGTGGAAACAATTCACCTCTACACTCACAAGCTGTTTCCGGATTCCGTGTTAATGGCTAAAATGCAAATTACCCGGGGAGCGCCTTTAAATTATGTGGAGCTGGATCGCACCCTTCAGGAGCTTCGCAGTTTTTACAGCAACAAAGGGTATTCCCTGGCGCGGGTGGTGCGCATTCGGTACAATCCCGATAGCCTTGCCCTGGCGTTTTATATTGATGAAGGCTGGATTAACAAAATTGTGGTTGAGGGGAATCGCGTAACCAGAAGACAGATTATTATGCGGGAGTTCCCTTTGCGTCCGGGAGAGGTGTTCGAGGCGGAGAAAGCCATCCAGGGAATGCGGAACATTTACAGTACGGGATTGTTCCATCGCGTTAGTTTAAATGTGAAACGGGACGATTTCGGGAATTCCCTTTTCATAAAAGTGAAAGAGAAAAAATATTTTCTGATGCGCATTGGAGCGAAAGCCTCGCTGGAACGGAAAGGTGAGGTTTTTCTGGAGTTTGTAGAAGACAATTTACTGGGTCGGAATGTGAAAGCCTCTGTGATGGGGAGTATTGGAGACCTGGAGCGGCGGGCGGAATTGAAGCTCTATAGCGTGCGTTTGCTGAATACCTTACTCACCTACCGTTTACGTTTTTACTACCGCGACCGCTGGGATCGCTATTATTCCCACTGGGAGCGGATGGAGGATTATTTGACCATCCGGCGGGGATTCCGTTTTATTCTGGGGCAACAGATTGAGCGGTTGGGTTCCATTTCGGCGGAAATCCGCTGGGATAATGTGGATGTGTTCTCGGCCGATCCCCATTTTCCGTATTCCGATAAATATTCCGTGCGCTCCCTGGCTTTCCGCTCTGTGGTGGATAAGCGGGACAAGTTACCGTTTCCCGAGCATGGAATTTACAATCGCTGGTACTGGGAGAGTGGGAGTAAACGCATTCTGGGTAGTTCCACCTCCTTTACCCGTTTCTGGATTTCCATGGAAGGCTATTACCGGTTACCGGGGCCATTTACCTACCATGTGCATGCCTGGGGAGGAATTGCCGATCAGACGCTGCCCTTTTCGGAATTCTTCACCCTGGGCGGTTTGCGGGATTTTCCCGGGTTGTACGAACGGGAACGGTTTGGTCGGCAACTAATGGCGCTGGGTAACGAACTGCGCTTTAATTTTCGCTGGCCTATTCCTGTGGATATGTATCTGGGAGTAACCTTTCACGTTGGTGCCACCTGGCATAGTGTGGAAGATCCCATTCGAAGGAAGGACTTTCTGACCTCCCAGAGCATTTATTTTGCCGTGAATTCTCTGTTTGGCCCCATTTACGTTTCTTACAGCAACCTCACCGCCCATCGAAAGCTCTTTTACCTTTCCATCGGATTTCCCTTCTAACTCCCTGAAATTTTCGATTTAAATTA
>JALXCH010000391.1 GCA_026991005.1 Calditrichia bacterium
GGCACGGTTCTGCACGATGCCAGCGGACACTTTGCTCCTTCGCTTAACCGGGGGGAACCGTACAATCCCGCCTGGGTGCTGAAGGACAGTCTCATTCCTTCCACCATGCAGGTGTCGCTGGACGCCTGGGATGCACCCCACACAGCGGACGTGAGTCCACCGGTGCAGGTAACCCATCTGGGGAGCGGAGGGGAATTTGAGTACACCGTGAGTGCCGATGCCACCTGGATTTCGCTCTCAGCAAACAATGGCACCACTCCCGGGAGCTTTACCATTCAGGTGGCGGACAATCCCCATAATTTCCTCCGGCAGGACACCATCACGGTAAGCGCTCCGCCCGGTGTGGCGCAATCTCCCCACCACATTATCGTGCGTCAGGAAGAGAATCACCGCAACGAATATGTCCTATCTTTCGATGGACAGGACGATTCGTTTTATATCCCGGATACCCACGACAAACTGGATCTGGGAGCTTCCTGGACGGTGGAGTTGTGGCTCAATGTGCGTTCGCGCAGCGGGTATGAAAACATTCTCTACCGACACGACCAGTTCGAAATGCACATCGCTCCCCCAACCGGTTCCCGGGATTACCGCCTGTATTTCCGTGCCCTGGATGGAGGAACTCACATCCGTTACCTGCGAACCACCGGTGATGATGAAGAACTGGATTTTAACACCTGGTACCATATCGCCGTATCCTGTTACAATGGTTATGCCCGCTTGTTTGTAAATGGGCATCAGGTGATGTCCGATTCCGACAACGATTGGAAATTCTACAACGATGGGTTCGACAATGCGTTGAACATTGGGGCGGAGTACACCGGTACCTATCAGAAATATTTGGATGGTTACATCGACGAGTTGCGAATCTCGGATGTGGCGCGTTACACCAGCGATTTTAACGTCTCCTGGGACGATCCCACCTTCAGCGCCGATGAGCACACCCGGCTGTTGTTGCATTTGGACGAAGGGGAGGGAACCCAATTACACGATGCTGCAGGGAATTTCCAGCCTTCGTTGAATCGGGGAGAACCGCACAATCCCACCTGGGTGCCTGTTTCGGATTTCCAGAACTGCAGGGTAGCCACGCGTATTTTTCTGGAGGGGGCGTACCGAAGTGCGTCCGGAACCATGAGCACTGCCTTGCTCCAGCAGGATCGGCTTCCTCTAACCCAGCCTTACCAGGGTGCGCCATTTAATTACGATGGGGATGAAGCGGTGAGTGCTGTTCCTGCGGGAGTCGTGGATTGGGTGCTGTTAGAGTTGCGCAGCGAATTACCGGATTTTACCCTGGTAGCGCAGCGAGCCGCCTTTGTGACTGCGCAGGGAAATGTGGTAGATCTGGATGGCAGCAGCGCCGTGAGTTTCGAGAATTTACCCGGAGGGACGTATTATCTGGTAGTGCGCCATCGAAACCATCTGGCGGTGATGGGCGCTACGGCACTGAACTTCCAGCCGGGTGCTACGGTGAATTACGATTTTACCGATGCGATGGGTCGAGCTTATTCCGAAGGTGCTGATCCCATGAAGGAACTGGCTCCCGGGGTGTATGGGCTGATCGCTGGCGATGGGGATGCCAGCGGTGTGGTGGATGTTCTGGATCGGGAGAACGTGTGGCTACCGCAGAACGGTACGGCTTATTCCTACCAGAAATACGGCGATTTTAATCTGGATGGAGGTATTGATGCCCTGGAACTGAATGGATATTGGATTCCCAATCAGGGTCGGGTGGCTCAATTACCCGGTGCCAGAGGGATTACAGCTGTTCGGAGCCCCATGCCTCGTCAGGTGGCAGGTGTGTATTCCTCCAGAGGGCGGAAGGGACAAAAAGCACATACTCCGTTACATCAGTCGCCGAAAAAGCCGGGAACACGCTTTTCTCCTCCACCTGAAGTAAAATCCGGCAAAAAACTCCCATCCCAAAAATTGCAGCGAAAGCAACGGCGTGAATAGTAGATTTCCCGAAACTGCCGGGGGAAGGGGCGTACCAAGAAAGTCAGTTCACTGCATTCCATAAAAAAAGTCCCTGGAATGAATCCCAATTAGAGATAAGCGGGAAACACAAATCGTTGGTAGTGTGAATAATGTCTTCATTTTTATGGTAAGGAATTATCCGGAACACTTTTACAAAAGGTACAATTTCCTCCGAATAAAATTTTGAGTTTATTCCCGGATTGTTTATATTTGATGAAAAGGAAAAATATTGGGGAATAAGATATGATCAAATTAAGTGAATTAGAGATTGCTTTCATGGCGAATGATTATTCCAGTTTTGACGAATTTGTGACCGTGATAGATAAAGAAACAGGCGAATTGCTCACCTTTGAATTATATGAATTAGAAAAAGATCCGGAGAAAATGGAAGAACTCGAAGATCCAGATAGGTATCTGGGAATTCCTTCCAGACATGATCTGAAGCTGGGTATCACTATCGTTTATGATTTTGTATTTGGATATATTCCCGAGGAGTTTGACTACGTGAGAGGGATTTTTTCCCGCTCGGGGGCATATCGACGTTTTAAAGATTTTCTGGCTAGACGGGGTTTGCTTCATAAATGGTATGATTTTGAAGAGAAGAGAATCCGGGAGGCATTGCTTACCTGGTGCAAAAGGAATGGAATTGAGGTGGAAATTGATTATCCCGTTGCTAAAAAGGAACAGAACAAGAAAAGCGAGTAGAGCGCGGAGAACCTGGCCTTCTACACCTGTGCAGCTTGCTTTCATTCCTTCAACGAGGCAGTGTAATATCTTTGTATAGAAATTGGAAAGGGGAGGGGGAGCGTCCGGAACATTGTACCTGTCGTCCGTTTGTATGGTGTGTTCTCTCCGGAGAAGGTGAAAAAAGCGTTTCCCTTAATCCAGTGTTGCTTACCTTTGTTAAGAGGAGGTGCAGCATGGAAGAATTTTCTCCCAGAGCCTGGCAGGTGTATTTTTTACTGGTTCTGGCGCCCATTTTACTTTTTATTGCCACCACCGGGATGATTTTTATTTTATTCGGATTTCCTCCTGGTCAGATTGATCAGGAGGTGCTTGTTCGAAATTTACGCTATCCCATTATGGCAACGGAATGGCTGCTTGTGCTTATAGTGTTTGCTCTGGTCGGTTTCCGAACCTCGGTGGTGGGGCAGCTGGGACTTTGGGCAAGCAGATGGTGGATGGAGGTGTTGTTGGGCATTGTACTCTTTTTTATCCTCTGGGGTGTGGTGGATTATGTAATTTTTCCCGTATTGCGATGGTTGAATCTGCCCCGGGGACCGGGAAGTCGTTTTCATATTGATTTCCAGCATGTTGGTATAGGAATGTCGTTCCTTAATTCCGCCACCGCCGGTTTGTGCGAAGAGTTCATCTGGCGGGGTTGCGCCCTGAATGGGCTCATCAAAATTCACCATAGTCCTGCCATTGCGCTGGTGGTGTCCAGCATCTTTTTTGGGCTTTTTCACTGGGGAATGGGACCGGCAGGAATTGTGAGTACCGGTATCATTGGTTTTCTTCTGGGACTCATTGTGCTCTGGCGGAAAAACCTCTGGGCGGTGATTATCATCCATTTTCTGGTGGATTTCTTTTAGTGTGGAAATAGATCGTTTGTGGGTGGGGTTTTCTTCACCAATGGATCTGGAATAGGTAAATGAAAATTTATCACCGGGATAAGATAATTTAAGCAGGATTTAATTACACGGTGCGGTATTTTAATTTAGTAATTGAAACGGAATTTTGGAGAAATTGTCATTAAGCGAGAAGAAAGTACAGGTGGAAAATATGCGTATTCACTGGTTCCAGCATGTACCGTTTGAGGGTCTGGGAAGTATTGAGCATTGGATAAAATCACGAGGGTATTCCCTTAGGCACACGCCATTTTTCCACTCCTCTACATTACCAGCACTGGAGGATTTTGATTTTCTCATCATCATGGGAGGTCCCATGAGTGTTCGGGACGAAGACCAGTTTCCCTGGTTGATCCCAGAAAAGCAGTTGATTCGCCGGGCGATAGAAGCAGGTAAGAGAGTGCTGGGGGTGTGTCTGGGGGCGCAGTTAATTGCCAGCGCTCTGGGAGCCCGGGTGTTTCCCTGCCCGCAGAAGGAGATTGGATGGTTCCCGATTCGGGGAGTTGCTTCGCCGGATGAAACGCTTTTTCGCTTTCCGGAGCAGGAGGTGGTATTCCACTGGCACGGAGAAACCTTTGAGCTGCCCGCGGGAGCTCAGCGGCTGGCAGAGAGTGAAGGCTGTGCCAATCAGGCGTTTCAGATAGGAAAAACAGTCGTCGGGCTGCAATTCCATCTGGAAACTACCCCGGAAGCGGCGCAGGAATTGGTGACTCATGGACGCCACGAGCTGGTACCGGCTCCCTTTGTGCAATCGGCGGAAGAAATTCTGGCGGCTCCTCCGCAGCGCTATCGGCGGATTAACCGCATCATGGAGCAAGTGCTGGAGTTTCTCTCGCAATAATTTGGCGCGATGGTTTGGGTAAAAAATTAACCGCGGCGAGCGCAGCGGTCGCAACGAAATTGCTAATGTTAAAAGTCAAGTTATCAAAGGAAAAAATGTGGTTTCACGGTCGGTAAATTTTATTTTGCGGTTTGATTTATCAATATCGTTGAAACCCTTGAGCCTGCTGCGAGCTTTGCAGGTAACCTTGTTCTTTCAATTAAATTAGTTTGAAATTCATTCTGTCGTCCTTACAGGACTTAAAATTGGTAATGGTTCTTCTTCCCATGGCCGGAGGCCATGGGCTAACATCTGTCAGCCGCTACGCGGCTTCTTATCGTGCCAGCAAAAAGTTTTATCGGTTTAACATCTGGTGGTTACAAATTTTCCATTTCTTTGACTGCCATGTGCGCCGAGGATGTACCGGATATGCCCAGGATGCATATTTTAATTTGGTTATTTCTTTGCGGTCTTTGCGCCTCCTTTGCGGGCTTTGCGGTTTACGGTTTCGTCGTGTTTGCTTTATTAAAAT
>JALXCH010000392.1 GCA_026991005.1 Calditrichia bacterium
TACCTGCTCATTGCTCTATCGAAATTAGCACACACATTTTAGGAGAAACCATGTTTCAGATTAGCGAAGTTTTGAAGAAGGTTCCGTTTTTCCGTACCCTGGGTAAAGAAGGCATCGATTTTATTGTTGAGCGTTTGAAATTCAAACCGTACGATGCGAATGAGACCATCTGCAAAATTGGCGACCCCGGCGATCAGATGTACATCATCATTAGCGGGAAGGTGAAGGTGGTGGTGTACGATCCGGAAACGGGCAAGGAGACGGTGATTGCCTATCTGGGAAGTGGCGATTATTTTGGCGAGATGGCGCTACTCACCGGAGAACCCCGTTCCGCTTCGGTGATTACTACCGAGCCTTCGGAAATGTTCATCCTCTATAAAAACGACTTCGATGTCATCGTAGAGCGCTTCCCCTCCATTACCCTGAGCATGGGGAAGATTATGAGCCAGCGCTTGCGGGAGACCCTGCAAAAAGCAGCTAAAAAAGAATCCGGGGGCGGCGTTTCCACGGTAAAAGGTTCTCTGGCGGAAAAAGGATTGGTGGAAATCCTGAAATTCTGTGAAACCAACTCGTTAAACGGCAAAGTCATTCTGAAACACGGGGAGGAAACCGGAACAATTATTTACAAGCGTGGAGAACTGGAAAAAGTTACGCTGGGGGATTTGAACGAAGACGAAGCTATGGATCGCATGCTAAGCTGGCAAGAAGGAGAATTTGTTATTGAACCGGAGCCGTTAAAACTGGAGGAGCAGGAGAGCGAGCACCAGGAGGAACCCACCCGAACACCCGACCTGCTCATCATTAACAGCAGCATGGTGGTACAGAAAATGTTGCAGCGCACCTTCGAAAATATTGGTTACAATGTGTATGCGGTGGATAACAAAGCGAAGGGATTGACCCTGATTGAAAAGCTTCAACCGGATGTGGTTGTGGTGGACACCAAACTCCCCGATGCCAGTGGCGAAGAAACCGTGCGCGCCATTCGTGCTTTCAGCCAGGTACCGTTGGTGATTCTGACCGATGAGAAAAATCGCCCGGATTATCAGGATAAACTCTCCGATGTGGCCGGGCTGGCCTTTACCCGTTCCGGGGAGTTAAGCGAAATTATGCATGCGGTTCAGGAAATTACCGGGAGTGCTTGATATGGAAAAAGAAACCAGCAATTCCGTGCAGTTAATTCAGAAAACCTACCGGCAGTTTTACGATTATGTGCAACAAATTGTGGGTCAGAAGAAAACCAGCGAGTTTGCACAAACCAGTTATCGCACAATTCTCAACTATTTTCGGAATTTGAATATTTTTCGTATCGATTCGGGAACAGAACTCCGCATCAGCACCGGACAGTTAAGTGACAACGAGATTATTGCTTTCAGCGTGTGGATGTTTCAGTTCATTAAGGAAATGAAAAATTTTATGATTGGCATCGGAAAGGTAAATCCCCGGGAGATTACCGCGGATTTAACCCAGCCCCTTCAGGAAATCGGATTTTACGAATATTACGATCAGGCGGCTCAGTACGATTTTTAACACTTCGGTACCTTTCTTACCTGCCGTATGGATTGGAGCAGGTAATTGAAAGGATGAATATTCCTTCTGAATTCAATGAACTGAATAATGGGGATTGAGGGATTTCTCTTTCTCCTGGTTTAATATCAGGAACATCGAATTTCTGAATGACAAAGTAAAATAGAGCCGGGAATGCCCCCGGCTATTTTGTTTGGTAAAACCGTTTTCAAAGGATTTGGTGACTTCTACCCGGGGAGTGAATTAACCGTTTCATTTAAGCTATTGTCTCAAAAGCGTTTAAATTCTCCCGATCTTGGTCATCAACGTATTTCCATCATTTTTTAGAGGAAGGGGCTCTTCTTCCGAAATTTAGAGGAAGGTGTCAATTCAGAAAGGAACGCACTTCCACTGGAAATTTTAACGGGGAGCAATATTACCTGCACCGGTTTCAGGTGCATATTCATTTAAAATACCGGGATTACCTTTCTGGTTGCACGGCTGTTTTTCTAAGAATTTCCTGCGCACCTATGCTGCACCAGCGGGATTCTCCTTTTGGTTTTCCTGCTATTGTAAAAAATAATTCGTCTCTTTTGGGGGAAGTTTGCATCTAATATTACTACAAAATTGAACGAGGAAAAGAACTGAGATGAGGCGAAGGTTGAAACGAGCGGTTGTGATTGTACTGGATGGCGTGGGAATTGGCGAGTTGCCGGATGCAGATCGATTTGGCGATGTGGGAAGCAACACGCTGGGAAATCTGGCGAAAGCCGTAGGCGGATTACGGGTGCCGAATCTGGAGAAAATGGGGCTGGGCAATATTGCTCCTCTTGAAGGTGTTTCTCTCCAACAGCATCCTCTGGCCAATTACGGAAAAATGGGTGAAAAATCTCCGGGGAAGGACAGCACCACCGGACACTGGGAGATTGCCGGATGTATTCTGGATTTTGCCTTTCCGACCTATCCCAACGGTTTTCCGCCGGAGGTGCTGGAACCGTTCACCCGGCGCATCGGTCGGGGAGTTCTGGGGAATAAACCCGCATCGGGCACGGAGATTATTAAAGAGCTGGGAATGGAGCATTTGCGCACGGGTAAACCCATTGTTTACACCTCGGCAGACAGTGTGTTTCAGATTGCGGCTCACGAGAAGGTGATTCCCCCGGAAGAATTGTACCGCATGTGCGAAATTGCCCGGGAAATTTTAACAGGCCCCCATGCTGTATCCCGGGTGATTGCTCGACCGTTTGTGGGCGATTCACCGGAAAATTTCACCCGCACCCGCGGGCGTCGCGATTTCTCCCTGAAGCCGCCCTGCAAGCTGGTGCAACATTGCGTTCAGGAAACCGGACGCCCCACCGTGGCGATTGGCAAAATCGACGATCTCTACGCAGGGGAAGGCTGGTCGGAGAAAATCCACAGCAAAAGCAACGAAGAGGGAATGAACGAACTGGAAAAACAGCTTCTGGCGGTGGATGAGGGATTCATCATGGTGAATCTGGTGGATTTCGACATGCTGTGGGGGCATCGCAACAATCCGGTGGGTTTCCACGAAGAGCTGCAGCGTTTTGACAGGCGACTGCCGCGCTTTCTGGAATTAACCCGCCCCGGAGATATGCTGGTGATTACCGCCGACCACGGAAACGATCCCACTACTCCCAGCACCGACCATTCCCGGGAGTACGTTCCTCTGCTGGTGTACGGGCCGGATTTGCAGCACGGTGTGAATCTGGGTACGCGCCAGACTTTTGCCGATCTGGGCAAAACCATCGCGGCAGGATTCGGGCTGGAAGACTGTCCCATTGCCGGTACCGATTTCTGGCAGGAAATAACCTGACCTGAAGTTTTTCCCGGAATTCGGTAAACATGTTTTCCTGAAAAGTATGGTGTTTTTTCTTAAATGCTCGTACTTGAAAAAGAAAATGTGAGAAGGTGCGCTAAATCAAATTTTTAAAGCGAAATTTAAGTTAATTATAAATTTGTCGATTTAATAATGCACCATAGGAGAACTTTCGATGACCGAAGTCTGGGATAAAATCAAGAAAAATTTAATGGAAAGCCTGAGTCTGGCCATTGACAAAACGGAGGAGTTGACCAGCGTCGGTCGTATTAAGCTGGAGATACTCCAGATTGAGCATCGGCTGGACGAAAAATTTGCGGAACTCGGAAAATACATTTTCCGAAATTTCCCCGATTCCAAAAAGCGCAGTATTCCCATTGATGAGAAAATTCGCAGTATGGTTAAGGAGTTAAAGGAGCTGGAAGCGGAAATGCACAAAAAAGAGCAGCAATTGGGGAAGATTAAGAGGGAAGATGGGATTGATTTCGATTCGTAACATGTTCATACAGGTTGTGCTGGTTCTTTTGCTGATGGGTGCGGCGGTTCTGGTGGCGGAACCGGATAGCAGCATCACCATCATCGCTGCCGGAGATGTGATGCTGGGGAACTGGGCACAACAGATGATTCAAAAGGAAGGGGTCGATTATCCCTTCCGGGCGGTGGATTCCATTTTGCGTCGCGGCGATGTGGTCTTTGCCAATCTGGAGGCACCGTTTGGTGAAGGGGGAATTGCTTTCGAGAAAAGCTACACTTTTCGGGTATCGCCTGAGCTGGTGTCCGTGCTGACCGCCGGGCACATTAATCTGGTGAGTCTGGCAAACAATCATATTCTGGATTATGGAGGAGATGTGTTGCGGCAAACGCGCCAGGTGTTGAGCCGGGAGCACATTCAGTTTGCCGGTGCGGGCAACAATCGACAGGAAGCTATGGCACCCGCTCTCTTCCGGGTGAATGGGCTGAAAGTTGCGTTTGTGGCCTGCAGCCTTACTTTTCCGGAAGAATTCTGGGCGACGGACACTTCGGCGGGTACCTACTTTCCGTACCGCCAATACTTTTTCCCCCAAATCCGGAAACTGAAGCAGGAGAACGATCTGGTGCTGGTGTCATTTCACTGGGGAGAGGAATTACGCACGACGCCCAAGGATTACCAGAAAGACCTGGCGCACCGAACCATCGATGCCGGAGCCGATCTGGTGCTGGGGCATCATCCTCATGTGGTCCAGGGGCTGGAAGTGTACCACAACCGGTTAATTGCATACAGCCTGGGTAATTTTGTGTTTGGTTCCTACAGTGCCCGTGCAACGCGCAGTATGTTACTGGAAATTACCCTGGGAACTTCTGGATTGATAGCGTGTAAAATTCATCCGATTAATGTAGATAACCGGGAGGTGGAATTTCAGCCGCGTTTGTTAACCGGCGAGGAGCGGAACCAATTTTTAAAAGAATTGAATGATTTAAGTAAGGAACTTAACAACCAGCAGGACGTAATTAGTAGCGGCAATTGGGTACGGTTGTGACAAAAATTGAATCATTTAATAAAAAATAAAAGGAACCTTAACCGTAATTCACAAAAGGAGGTTATAACCT
>JALXCH010000393.1 GCA_026991005.1 Calditrichia bacterium
TCCATCATTCTGGTAACAGGTTTCCGGAATCAAAACGTACAGGAGGCTGTGATTCGTTACTTTCAATCCCCGGCACCGGATTTCTGGCAGCAGGGAGGTTATTCCGACAAAGAATGGAAAAGTATCCTTCCCCGAATCCGGTTCGTTCATAATCCCCGGTACCGGGAAGGCATGTTTACTTCCTTGCAAAGGGGATTGCGAGAGGTTACCGGACAAACCTTTCTCCTGTATCACTTTATCGATCAGCCACATCTTCCCTTCGCTTTTTACCGGGAATTTATCCGGCAAATTCATCCCGAAGCAGACTGGATTCAACCAACGTATCGGGGAAAACGAGGACACCCCATTTTGTTGCATCCACGGTTAATACCTTCCATTTTGCACTTCCCTTCTAACGGCACCCTGCAGCAATTCGTGGCTCAATCGCAACTGCACCGGAAATTCTGGGAATGTCCTTATCCCCAGATACTGGAGGATGTGGATACGCCTGGTGATTACCAGAATTTGTAAAATTTTAGATATCTTTCTTGAGAAAATAAACCGAACCAATTGAACAGATAGATTGTGCACTAATTTTTGCCACCACAGAAACCATAGAAGACACTGAAGGCACCGATGGTACTGAAGGTACTGAATGAAATTTGGGACATAGAGCATCCGAACAGATTCCTTCGGGATAGTGGAGAGGGGATAGGGTGTATAGGGTGTATAGGGTCTATAGGGTGTATAGGGTCTATAGGGTCTATAGGGGAAGATGAAGTATTTAGAGAATATCCACACTTCGTCAAAATACAATTTTCACATAGGGTTTGACTTTTATCCATCACAGTTGTATATTTTATTCAGACTAAATGAGTAAAATTGAATATACGAATTGAGGCATATTTTGTGAATTCAACCAAAACAATCGACATTTACCTTCAACTTCGGCATAAACGTGCTTTGTGTTACTGCTGTGCCCATCCCATTGTTTGCCTATCTCGCTATTTATTAATGCATTACATTAACCACGTTGCTGACCCCAGCTAAACGGTTATTCTTCTCTTCTCTCATCATTTGTAATTACCGTTGCATCTTCTTTAAAGGAAGATACGGAAATCTTTTTCTCAATCACGGAATAGCCGCGAAAGGAGGTCAGTATGATGCGCTTTCATAAACCTTTGCTTGTGATATTTTTCGTAATCTTTCTCCTTTCCTGTGCCCATATGATTAACTGGATGCTCCCGGCAGATAGCCGTCCCGGGAAGGTGCTTTACCCAACTACCGCTGTTACCCCGCAACAGTTCGACCAGATAGCCCGGGAACTCACCCAGAAATACGGAGAAAGTTTTGCTCATATCGAACGATTCCGTAAAGCAGGTATCCTTCAGTACGAAGGACCTCGCACCTGTTTGCGATGCCACCAGAAAATCCGTTACACCGAACATGCTACCGGGCAGGAAAAAACAGTTAATTTAATGGATCAGCTTCTGCAATCCTCGCATTTTCTATTCTACACCAAACGGCATCCCAATGTGTGGGGATTTAACGGGAAACTGGCCGACCACTTCCCCATGGGAAAGATTAACCGTCCCTGTCCCAAACCCGGCTCTTTTGCCATGACCGCCTGGGCGGAACTGGTGGTTACCACCCACGGCGACACTATGAGCGAAGGATGCGGGCAGTGCCACATTGGGGGTGAATATCAGGCGCCACTGGGAGAGATGATGCCCGGCTATCGGGTAACTAACGAGGAAAAAGAGAGTATCGATTGCTTAATCTGCCATGCGGTGGCTTACGATATGGACGAGCGGCATCTGGTGCGCGATCCCAACGGTCGGTTGCACTGGGGACAGGATCGCTCCCTGCGGGCAGCGCTTTCGGTAACGCGCCCCAACTCCCAGAGCTGCCTGCGCTGCCACCAGCATAATTTTGGGGGCGATATCTACATCGATCCCGCCGACCCCTCTTTTATGGAAAGCATGCAACATCCCGGTAAAAAGTGGCCGCGCATTAAACATCCCGGCTCCAAACGCGGTACTCCCTTCTCCCCAAGCTGGGATGTCCATGCCGCTGCCGGAGTAACCTGCATCGATTGCCACGAAACCGAAGGGCATTTCATCGCCAAGGGAACCCACACCACCACCATGATGACCAACGATCTGCCCGACGTGGAAGTGCGGTGCGAAAAATGCCATACCGCTACCCCACATCAGGAGAATGCTGACCTGGACGATTTTCTGAATCAACACGTGGAAAAAGTGGCCTGCACCACCTGCCACATTCCCTCGCTCCATCCGGACAATGCCACTATGCGCGATTTCTCGAAAACGGTTTTCGAAGAAGAGGTAGGCATCTACGTTTATGATGATATTGTCAAAGAAAGTGCCCCGGGTAAAGGCATCAAATACGTGTGGTGGAATGGGAATTGTACTTTTCTGGGAAATCCCATCGGCGATAATCCCAACGGCGCCGGACTTTACCGCTTTTACAAGCCCAACCACGTGTGGCCCGAGTTTAAGGATTACGACTACCAGAGCTGGTACGAGAAGGTGATGCGTCCCATTTCCCGCCGCAAACCCTCCAAGTTGTACGCTATGAAACTGTTCAACGGACGCCAGCATATTGATCTGCTGAATATGGGACCATTTGGCGGGATGTTTGTCCCCTATAATTTGCCCACCTACTACCGTACGGGAAATCCCGACCTGGCTGCCCAGAAAGAGGTGGAAAAAAGCATGATGAAGCGCATGTACGGGAAAATGTTCAAGATGTACATGATGGACAAGTTCATGTCGTTTATGGACATTGATGGCTGGAATACGGGTGCTTACCGCTACGTGCACGACCTCAAGATGGTAGAGCCCCGCTGGATTCCCATGGACGCCATGCTGGAAATTAGCCATGCCATCCGGCGGAAAGGTGCCCTTACCTGCCAGAACTGTCATTCGCCTAATGGAGTGCTGGATTGGAAGGAATTAGGTTACACCGCTGACGAGATAGAAACGTTAACGCAAAATCCGCTGGAATAAGCAGAACGCCGATAGATTTTTCACGGAAAAACAAAATCCCCGGTACCGCAAAGTACCGGGGATTTATTTTGTTTACTCTTCCACCACTTTGCCAAATGGGGTTAATTGGGATTCTACCGTTTCGGGGTCGCCCACCACCACAATTGTCATATCCTCGGGACGGATATATTTTTTCACCATCTCTTGAACGTCTTTCGGTGTTACAGAAAATACCCGCTGGATGTAGTGGGTAAGATAATCATCGCCCAATCCGTGCAGATCGATAAATGCCAGCATACCCAGGATGCTACCCCGACTGGAATTGCGCAGGACAAAAGTACCGGCAATGTAGTTTTGAATTGCCTTTAACTCCTCTTCTGTGGGAGGTTCTTTCTGCAGCCGTTCTATTTCGTAAAAAATTTCTTTTAAAGAAGCTCCGGTATATTGGGTGGTTACGTCAGCGTTTTCCGCCCAATAGGCATCCCGGTAATGGGTGCGAATGGAACTGCGCGGAGAGTAGGTGTAACCCTTGTCCTCCCGGATGTTGGCAGTAATGCGGGAGGAAAAGGAACCACCCAATAAAGCATTGGCGACCGTCAGTTTGATGTAATCGGGCTGGCTGGGGTCGATCACGGGCAATCCCATGATAATGGTAGATTGCGGGGCACCAGGTCGATCCAGAAGAAAAATTTGGCGGGCGGAAGCAGGTTTGGGAATATTCACCCGCGGTTCGGGGCCCTTTTCCCAATCCGCAAACGCCCGGGATACCGCATTTTTAACCGCCGTTTCATCAAAAACACCCACTACGTACAGGTGAGAGCGCCGGGCACCAAAATTATGGGAGTAAAAATTCTGAATTTGCTCGATGGTGTATCCCTGCAACATCTCTTCTGTGGGGAAGAGACGACCATAGGGATGATTGCCATAGAGCACCCGGGAGAACTTTTCCAGAGCCAGTGTTTGAGCCTGGGTTTTACTGATGCTCAAGCGGCGCAGGTAATCCCGTTTCAGCCGGGGTAATTCCTCTTCGGGAAAGGTGGGATGCTGCACCACATCGGCAATCAATTCAATCATATTGGGTACAAATTCCGAGAGCACATCGCCACCAATCCAGCTCTGGTCTGCACTGGCGGAAACATTTAATTCCCCACCCATGGAAGCGGCTTCGCTGGCAATTTGCTGCGCGCTGCGGGTTTGGGTTCCTTCTTTTAACATATCCACCGTTAAATCCGCCAGCCACACTTCATTTTCTGCTTCATCAATATTCCCGGTGCGAACAACCAGCCGTACTGCGGCTTTAGGTAATTTTCCATAAGGCACCAGGGTAACTTTCAATCCATTGTCCAGTTGAAAGGTTGTTTTTTCCGGTAATTTAAAATCACGGGGTTTCCCACCCGGTGGGGGTGTTTCTTTTTGAGCCGGAATGCTTCCCACCAACAGAAATAACATCACAATGTATGCAAAAACTCTTTTCATGGTCTTACCTCCTTATCGATTGGCTGCCAGGGGTTTGATAATCAACACAGTCTGGTTGGTTGGCCGCAGATACTCCTGAGCCGTTTTGAGAATCAGCTCCGGAGACACTGCCCGGAAGTGATCTTCCAGTGAATTAATGCGTTCGGGATCATCATCGAACAGGGCGAAACTGGCCAGCAGGTCGGCACGACCAAAACCGTAAAATCCGCCCAGTAGATCGTACAAATCGGAGCGAATCTTAACCCGGGCGCGTTGCATGGTCTGGGCATCCACCTTCTGGGTGCGAATGCGTTCTACCACCTGGTTAAACACATTCACCAGTGTGTCCGATTTGTTAAAATCGTCGTAGAAGAAATAAGTTGTCCACAATGCCGGGCCGTTATAATTGAACATGTTTCCCAGCAAATTGATTCCCCCATTCACCCCACCGGTAAGACCGCGCTTTTGCA
>JALXCH010000394.1 GCA_026991005.1 Calditrichia bacterium
AGAGCAGTGTGGACGAAAGATTTTTAAAGCGCAACCGCAAAACATACATCCGGGTGCTGTTCCTGTTGGGCAAAGTGTTACTGGCATTAAAAGAATACCAGAAGGCTTATTCCCTATTTTGCAGCGTATTGGAACTGGACGATCGCCGCTATATCGACCGGGAACATAAACTGTACGAACTGGCCAAAGCCCAGACGCATTTAGGGGAATACTCCGCCGCGCTGAAATCGCTGGAGCAAGCTCTGCATCCTCGTTTTCCGCAGCCGTACATGCTGGATTTGCAGGGGCGCATTTACCACCGGATGGGCGAATATCAAAAGGCACTGGCGAGCTACAACAGAGCACTCCGATTCCGACAATTCGATTACATCCTGATGGATCGGGCGCAAACGCATCTGGCCATGGGAAAGGTGAATCGGGCGGTGGACGATTTGCACTGGGCACTAAAACGCAGCCGGAAAAGCAAACACAAAATTTTGCTGGAACTGGGCAAGATTGAACTGGAGCGCAATCATTTAAGCGAGGCGGGACACTACTTCCGTACCGCCATCCAGCAAAAGCTACAGCAATACGGAAGCGATTACGCCGAAGCCCATTATCTGCTGGTGTTCTACCATTTGAAAAACGGCGAGCGAGAAAAAGCGCGGGAGGAATTGCAGACTGCGCTGGAACTGAACCCTCATCTGGAGTGGGATCGCAAATTAACACATCTGTTGCATACCCGGGTGAATTCGGAAGAGGAAACCGTGCCCTTTTAATTCCCGGTAAGGAGTAACCTTCACCCGGTAGCGGGGAGAAGCGGACGGTTTTGGTTCATTGAGAAGAATAAAATCGCTCCCTCTTCTCCCCAACCGTTCCGGTACGAAGGAAAATTTTGCAGGGTGTGCAGGATAGTTTCTTCATAAAAAAAAGAAAGGAGGAGAGGTGTTCGACCGGATTATTTACCAGATTGAACAGGCCACCGAGCATGAACAACAACTGGCGTTGCTGGCGGAACTGGAACAGGCGCTGATGGAAGAGGATGCCTCCCGGCGTCGTCTGGTCAAATCGTTGCTTTACCACCGGAACTGGTACATTCGCCGGGAAGCCGCTTTTCTGGTGGATCGTTTTGGAATTCCCCTCAACGCCCGGGAGCAATTGCAGTTTGCCTACGCGCTCCAGAATTTTACCTTTTTGCGGAAGCGGATGGAAGAGGGGGATGCCGATGCGCGCCAGCTTCTTTTTTCCGCCTGCGGCGATGCCGCACCGCGCTTCCGTACCCGCGTGCTGGCTTACCTGCGGCTGGAGGATTGTCGCACGCCCCGGGAAGAGGTGTGGTTACACTACGCAGCGGGGGACTATGTGACCCTCATGGAACTGGGCAGCGCCAGCGACTACCGGGAAGCGGTGATCTCCGTGCTGCAACACGGATTGCACCAGCCGGACAATCCCACCTACCACCGCAAACAGTGTGCCTTTGCCCTGGAGCAGATACGGGCCATGGATAATGCCCGGGAAGCCATTGAAGAGATTCTGGCGGATGATTCCCGGCGTGCAGCCGATTTTTCCGGAGAGGAACAGACTCCCCTGCCCCCACCCAGCCTGAACCCCCTGGAGCAAATGCTCCACGCGCTGCGCCAGCAGGGTGTTTATGTGGATGGCAGGCGACTCTTTCCGGAAGTGCAGGTGGGTACCGTAACCGGACGGATTACCTACAAAAATCCGCCCCTGCAAACCTGGAGTAAAGAGGAGCGCCAGCAACGCATCCAGCCCTTTCCGGGCGAAGTGCTTTTGCAATTCGATTACCAGTGCATTGAACCGCGCATCCTGTTGCACTTTTTACTGCAACGTTTCCTCATCAGCACGGAGGATATTCCTGAAGGCGACATCTACCTGGCCATTTCCCCTTCCAACCGTGGGGCAGGCAAGGAATGGTTGAATGCGGTGATCAACGGAGGGGGCTACCGTTACCATCAGAATCTCAATCCCCTGCAGCAGCGGCTGTGGGAGGCCATCCGGGAATTACGGGTAGAATTTACCGAGGAGGCCGAGCGCGAGGGAGCGGTGGTTATTCCCGGCGGGCGGCGTATCCCCTTACCCGAGGGAGAGCGCAACCGCAGCGGACGCATCATGAATCGCTACATTCAGGGTACTGCCAGCGAGGTACTGAATACCGCCGCCAGCCAGCTCTATCTGCAATTTGTGCAGGAAATGCTACCGGCGCGTGTTTATTTTTTATTGTTCGATGAAATCTGGGTCAGCTGCGCCCCGGAAGTTCAGGCAACGGTGAGCCAGATGTGCCGCCAGGAGATGGAGCGCGTGGGACAGGAACTGGGCTTGTTAGTGCCGTTATTAGTGCGCGAAAAAAAGGAGGAGGGAGAATGAGCATCCTGTTTATCACCGAACAGGGCAGTCGCCTGGTGAAAAATGGATACAGCTTGATTGTTAAAAAGGACAACCAGCGCGTGTTTCTTTACCCGCTGGAACAAATCACCCAGCTGGTACTGGTGGGTCGGGTGGAGATGACCAGTGGTCTGTTAGGTTACCTGATGCAGCGGGGCATCGATACCGTATTCCTGCGCACGGATGGGAAGTTTAAAGGGCGGGTCAGTGGGGCTACCGGTAAGAACATTCTCCTGCGGGAAAAACAATTCCGGCTGCGGGAGCAGTCCGATTGGGTTCTGGATTTTTCCCGGAGTATTGTGGCGGCCAAAATTCGCAACACCGCTTATTTTTTACGAAGAGCCTCCCACGGCACCTGGGAAGAGCTGCGGGAACGAATTCAGAATGCTCTGGTGAGTGTGGAAAGGGCTTCTAATTTAGAGCAATTGCTGGGTCTGGAGGGCGGGTTCTCCAACCTTTATTTCGGGCGCTTCTCCCGCCTGTTGAAACACGATTTTGGATTCCGCAAACGGGTGAAACATCCGCCCACCGATCCGGTGAACATCCTGTTAAGCCTGGGATACACCCTGCTGTTTAATACTTTGTACGGATTGGTAGAGGCGGCGGGATTTGATCCCTATGCCGGAATTTATCATCAAACCAGCTACGGACACGCCGCTCTGGTTTCGGATTTGATGGAGCCCTATCGGGCGGTGGTTATCGATCAGCTGGTGGTCCAACTCATCAACAACGAGACCATTAAGGAAAAAGATTTTCAGCAGGAAGAGAAGCAGGTTAAAATAACTCCCGAGGGATTACGTCTGTTTGTTCAGGGCTATCGCAATCGTTTATTTGCCCGGCAAAAAGGGCGCAAAGGGCGGCACAATTTCTGGCAATACTTACAGAAAGAAGTCTGGAGCTTACAAAAATACATCATGGAGGAACAAAATGAATATCGTCCCACCCTTTTCCGATAAAAAATTTTACCTGGTCTGCTACGATATTGTAGAAGACCGGCGGCGCAACCGGGTGATGAAGCTGCTCAAGGGGTACGGGTTTCACGTTCAGAAGAGCGTATTTGAATGTTACCTGAGTGCTACCCAGTTAGAGCGGTTAAGCAAACGATTATCCCGGGAGGTGGATGTGAAGACCGACAGTGTTCGCATTTACCCCATGACGCTGCAATCGGTTCGTCAGGTTCAGATTATTGGGATAGGCGAAGTAAACCAGCAAGCAGATCTGGTGGTATTGTAAGTTCTCTGAAAGCAATTATGAGAGATGTTATGGGGGAATATGGGGAAAAATTTTTAGTTGCTGTGGCAAGAAATTTCTTGCTTTTATTTTTGTAATTTCTTATAATACAACAAGATAAAAGGGGTACTTGCGAAATTAATCGGGCGTAAACGTGCGCTGAAGAAAAAGTTCAGGAAAAACAATGACTTACGAAATTTTTCTCTACGCACATATAAAAACAACAACTTACGTGCGATTTTCTCATTTTGAGACGGTAAAAAGGGGTGAAAATTGGGTTAATTTCGCAAATGCCCCTGTAGCTTATGGAATAGCGTAGGTTACAAGGGGACTGTCTGAATAGCCCCGCAAATCAGAGGGGATTGAGACATATTATCGTCTCTTCTGTTATTCAATTTTTGAAAGTCTGAATAGCCCCGCAAATCAGAGGGGATTGAGACTTCTCCACCCCCGGTGACTATGAAAGTCCCCGGGGTGGTTGTCTGAATAGCCCCGCAAATCAGAGGGGATTGAGACTAGAATAATCTGCCAACAATAATCCAATTAGTATTCCAATAGTCTGAATAGCCCCGCAAATCAGAGGGGATTGAGACTTTATTCTGCACGGAACGGATACTTCTGGCTCGGCAGAATGTCTGAATAGCCCCGCAAATCAGAGGGGATTGAGACACGATAGCAACGTCATAGGACGTGCATACGCGACGGTCCGTCTGAATAGCCCCGCAAATCAGAGGGGATTGAGACCAGGCCGTCCCCCTCACCGTCGGGCACAGAGACTAAAGTCTGAATAGCCCCGCAAATCACCCCGTAAAACGGGGTTTCGTACATCCCTGTACTTAAGAGGGGATTGAGAAGAGATACTGAGATGGAGGTAGCCTTCCGGCCAGGGATGGCCGGAATCCCGAGAGGCCTGGGAAGGCCGGTAGTAGGGACCGCAATTCATCCCGACGTTTCGGGATTTCGCCCATCCATGGGCTCAATAGGGGATTGTGATTAAACGAATTAAAAGATAGCCTTCCGGCCATGGAAGGCCGGAATTCCGAGAGAACGAGAAGGCCGGTTGTCGGGATCGTAATTCCTCCCGACGAATCGGGATTTTATCCCAACGTATCTGGATTACTTGCCGACGAATCGGGATTACGTCCCGACAGAATAAAAAAAAACGCAGCGCACGCAGCGAGCGCAATGATTAATTGTTGGAACAGCTTTTAATTTAACCAGAGGGATCAGTATTCTATCTTGACAGATTGGGGTTTCGACAATTATTGGGCGCAGGCTAAAGCCTGCGGCTACCGTGTAATAAAATTTAAGAATTGTAATTTTTTAAGTTACGGTGATTAAGGCAGGATTATGGCTTTTCCCATTCGTGCTCATTCGTGTTATTCGTGGTAGTAAAAATATCCCCTGAAGTTAATCCATTCATCCATTACCAGATTAACACCCAGACGGGGATGTTGGATTCAAATAAAAAAGGAACCGGTTTCATGCGGTTCCTTCACTTTATTCAAGATTAATTTATTTTAACTAACAGGGGAACACTTTTAAAGAAAGCGCCTACGATGCCACAGAAGTTGCACGTTTCCGATCGATTCGGTCGGTAATCCAGCGGTAAAAAAGCAACAGCATGAGGGCGCCCAGACCAATAGCGGCAAAGTAGTACCAGATGTAATGGGCGTGGTCGTAGGCGTGAACCATCTGTTCCGGGGTGAGGGTGCGGGGATCGGGACAGTAAGCATCCAGCAAATACCCGCTAATGGCAAATCCAAATAACCAGGCAAAGAAGGTGTGAATGTGGGAATACCCCATATACAGCCCCTCTTCTCCTTTGGGAGCCTGTTTGGAAGCAAATTCATAATAGCGCGGCGAGAGGAAACATTCCGCCAATCCCTGCAAAGCAATTCCCACAATCAACATTACCGTGATGGGGTGGAGGCTAAATAAGCCAAAAAAGTTTACGGATTGACCGGTAAGCGATTCCAGAAGGGGGCTGAGAGAAATGGAGAAAGCGGAAAGGGGGATGATAGCCAGTGCGATTCCAATGGAACTTACCGGACGCAATTTTCGCACCAGGTGGGTAATGGGCACCACAAAAATTACCACTACCAGCGGATTTACATTGGCCAGCCATTCCGGGGCTGCGTGTTCGCCCACCAAGCGCAGGGTATATTTCGGCATGGTGGCGTATAACTGCCCCTGAATTGTCCAGAATCCCGCCACAATGAGAATAAGCGCCATGAAGCGAATGTTGGTAAGCACTCGCTTTAAACCCTGAAGAACTTCCCGAAAGCTTTTACCTTCTCCCGTGGTATCCACATTTTTATAGAAGAAAATGACCACCAGCAGGGCAATAAAAGCCATGGCACCCGCATAAAAATTGATGTACTCCAGCCCCAGTTCCGTACGGAGGGGTTTAGCAATGGTTTTTCCGCCAAAAGCGCCAATGTTAACCATCTGATAGAACAGCGAATATCCCCGCGCCCGATTCACTTCATCGGTGGTCTTGGCTACGGTTCCGGAGATCACCGGTTTCACAAAAGAACCACCAATTAAAATGAGCGCCAGAGAGAGGATGGCGATTAATTTGGAGGGAATGGCTCCCAGTAGAAAATACCCGAAGGTCAACACGGCAAAGGCTAAAATAAGGGCTTTACGAAAGCCCATTTTATCGGCCAGGGCACCGGTAAAGATGGGTGCCAGATACAGCAGAGCCGCAAACCAGGCCACCACCCAGCCCGTTTCAATATCCGTAAATCCCACGTTCCGGGTAAGATACAGGGTGAGTGCAATGAACATGCCGTAATAAGCAGCACGTTCAAAAAGCTCAATTAAGTTAGCAAACCAGAACGCTCGGGGAAATCTCCAGGTTAGTTGGGCATCCGACATAAAAACTCCACTAATTTAATCCACTTCCAGTTTATTAAAGGCAAATTATAATGAGAATTAAGGAGTGAAAAAAGGGTAATTTGAAATTTTAAGAAGATGAGATATAAAAAAGGTCTCCGGAGAAAACTCTCCGGAGACCCAATCACCTTCCGTGGTAAAATTGTTTATTTCATCAGAATCATCTTCATGGTGCGGGTCAGGCCATCGGACTCGAAGCGGTAGATGTAAATTCCGCTGGAGACCTGCACGCCCTGATCGTTGCGACCATCCCAGACCACCTGATAGTAACCGGGTTGCATCTGTTTGTTCACCAGCGTGCGCACCTTCTGGCCCAGCACGTTGTAAACCACCAGTTTTACCTGAGATGCTTCCGGTAACTGGTATTTGATGGTGGTTGTCGGGTTGAACGGGTTGGGATAGTTCTGCGCCACGTCATACGTGGTCGGAATGGCATTGGCGCCACCAATTCCCGTTAACAGTTCCCGAATAATGGGAATGTTCGCCACCGGGGTTTGCGGATCGTTGCTGTTGAATACCACGTACATGGTATCCAGGCGAGTGGGTACGCCGTACACCCGCAGGTTCACATCCATGTTGTTGCCCGGAGCAACCGTTCCACCGGTGGTGAGCAGCTTCAGCCACGGCGGCGTAGTCTCTGCCAGTTCGTACACAAAGAACATATCCGGTTGTCCCTGCATTACACCACCAATAACTGCTTTACCCGGAATGTAATCCGGCGAACTCCACAAACCACCGGCGATATTGTTAGCACCCGGGAAGTCATTGGCCACATCGTAGGTAACACCAGTCGGCATCAGGGTGTTCAAATCAATCTGATGGATGAGCTGCGGATTTCCGCCACCTGCACCCTGGTCGAAGACCCACAGATAGGGCCCATTATCGGTCCAGGGATCGTAGGCACTTCCATACATACCGCCTAACCCATGCGTGGTAGCAGGAATGGTGGCCAAGGCATTACCATTGCGATCCACCAGCACCAGGTCGGTGTTCCAGTTGCCTACCCAGAAGGCATCGTTGGCTTCGTCGTAGGCGATATTGCGCACCGCCACCGGCGAGTTAATCTGACCGATCAGCGTCTTGGTGATGAAATCCATCATGTAAATGGTGTTGGCAGCAGCACCACCGTACATGTAGGTTCCATCGTAGGCCAGGTCACGCAAACCGCTCACACCCGGAATGGAGAATTCTTCCACCAGGTTACCGTTCAGGTCGTAACGGTGCAGCAGGTTCGAAGCCCAGCGGGTGGTGTAGAAATAAGTTCCGTCGAACTCGGCACCGGCATTACCCAGTGCACCGGTAGCCGCCTGCAGGTCGAAACTGAACAGCAAGTCCCAGGTCGCTTCCAGGAACATGACGTTGGAAGTTGCCTGCGGTTTAGGAGTGACTTCGGAAAATTCACTGGGTGCGGCGGGCCCGTACACCGGCGGCTGCAGCGCCAGACGCGACATAGGCGTGGGACTGGTGGATACGGTAAAGACCAGATCGCTGCCACCGGCATTTGCCACGTTAATGCTCACATCTACCGAATCGTTCTCGTTTACCTGAACCGGATTGGAGTAGTTCGGATTGTAGATGGCCAGTGGTCCTTCAATAGCTTCTGCGCTAACGTAGGTACTGTCGAACGGTGTGTCGGGATCGTTACTCTCTATTACAATCCAGCCCGAATAAGTACCCACCACCAGAGGATTGAAGGTTACTGTAACCGGTAATCCGGACAACGGTTCCAGAGTAAAGTTGGTTGTATCCACTGTAAACACAGGTTCGGTACTATACACATTGGTAACGTACAGCGTATCCGTTCCGGCATTATCTACATTCAGTACCATCTGCGGGGTTACACCCAGGAAGGAAGTACCGAAGTTCAAAGAATCCGGGGTAGTGGAAATGTCCGGTGTTCCCGTTACATGCAGTGTAACTTTGGGATATTTAAAGACAGGATTGACGGGATCGTTACTTTGAATTACAACATTAGCTTGATACAATCCGCCAAACATGCTGGCTGTATTCACGTTCAGGGTTACTGCCATGGAGTCTCCGGGAGCTATCGTTCCGGAAGTGGGATTCTCGCTCAACCACTCCACTCCTTTGCTAATCTTCACCAGCAACTGGTCGTGGGCGTAGTTCTGGTTGTAAGCAATCTGCAATCCCGTAGTTCCGTCCATGCTCTCGATACCATAGGTGGAGGAACCCTGATCATCGATATGTTCGTAGACCAGCAGGATGGTTGCCGATTCCTGAAAGAGCACAACCTGGAATTTCATCCCCTGGGTGCCCTGCGGATAATGACCCCAGTTATCCCACTGGATAATGAATTGATTCCCGATCTGCTGGGTGTAAATCTCGCCACCGGCCCGACCATCCAGGTCATCCCAGAATACCGCTACGATGCCGTTGGGATCGGAGGGATCGGGAATTGCCGCATTGCTAAAAGCATTTGCCCAGAAGTTCATGTCGAAGGTAATAAATCCGTTGGTGTTTACCTGAACCTGGTTGTAGCTCTGTCCATAGAATTTCACGTTAAACGGCAGGGTAATCTGCGCTTGACCTTCGTCGTAAGGATCAAAACCACCTGTTGGCTGTAACGTTACCGGTGTTCCGGTGGTGGAAATATCGATAAACTGATAGGTCGGTCCATTGGGCTCGTCGCTGTCAATCCATTTGTAACCGAAAGGATCGGGACCGCCGGAGCCTTTGGTCTGCTCGCCAAAGGTCGGTTCGAAAGCACCTTTACTGTACACCGGTGTATGATGCACCTGCTGCTGATACAACGGTTTCCAGTTTCGGGAGGACACTTCCTCATCTTCGATACCAATAATTTCCAACGGGCCGTTGCCGTCGTTGCGGATGTAGAAGGTTGCACTATCCGTCTGGTTACTCAACAGATCGAAATAGAAAGAATCCGGATGGACGTAAATAATCGGATTTTCGTTGGCAACCAGAGTAACGAATACCGTGTCCTCAAGATTGCTGGAATCGTTTCCGGCCACAATGAGTTGTGTGGTGTATACACCAGCAGTAACCACCGAAGCATCGAAAGTAACATCGAAGGTCTGCGTCTGCGAAGAAGTAATTGTGGCAGAATCCGGACTGACGCTTAACCAATCCACCGCCGGATCTTCGGTAACGGTTACATTCAATACACTGGGTTGGGACTGGGTGTTGGATACGGTAAATTGCATCACATCCGTGCCACCTACTAGCAATGTATCAGTTAGTTCGGTAGGCGAAGTAACCATAATCGGTGGATTGTTGGGCAGTCCCAGATAAACGTTATCAATTAACCAGTGGTCGAAATGACTGGAGGAGCTTTGAGTTCCATGATTGCGGAACCGGAACTGGAAGTTGTTGTGGAAGTAAGTGGCACCGGTGGGATTCAGAGCATCCAGCGACAGAATCACATTTTCGAACGGCTGCACACTGGTTCCAGGAATTGCCCATACCGTATGCCAGTTTCCCTGATCATCCTTAAAATCTACGGCCAAACTATCTCCGGTTTCCGGAGCATTTCCGCTTCCTTCCGGCTGATACCAGAACGAAAGGATCATTCCCTGACCCTGGTAAGAACTCAAATCCACAGGCAGCAATGTGACAAAGTCGCCTCCAGTGGGATGCCCATCCAGTGTCAGTTCGTAGGGAGGAGAGGGCGGGTTGATTCCCACATCGGTAACTTCAGCATTTTCGTTAATCCAGAAAGAAGAATCCGGTACGGGTGTGTTGGGGAAGTCGTCGAAGAACGGAATTCCCAGAGGAGAATAAGCAAGATTGCTGGGATCGGATTCATAAGGAGGTGTTTCGTTATCCACAGCCGTTACGTAATAAGCGTGGGTTCCGCCACTGGGAGTGAAATCTGCGGAATCTACTGCTCCGGTATCTGCCGGAGAGCGCGTGAAGGAAGTGAGCAGTGTTCCGTCTTCGTACAGATTGATCGCATCGAAATCATCCATGGGAGTGCCATCCACATTGGTGCTGGGATTCGTCCAGTAAGCACGGTAGGTGCCTCCACCCAGATCAACCAGAGCAAAATTTGTGGGTGGATTGGGTTGGTGCGCACCACCTGCTATCCAGCTGGCTTCCACAGTGGAACTGGCACTATCCACACTATCTACTGCCCAGATGGTGTAGGTGTATTCGGTCCCGTCGGTTAATCCGGTATCGGTGTAGGTTTGCACACCGGAAGCAACAGTATCAATCACCGAACCGTCCCGGGCAATCACGATGCTGAAATTAGTGAGCGGATTGCCGTTTACATAGCTGGTGGGATCGCTCCAGGTAAGCAGCATCTGGTCGGCCATGGTGTAATCGCTGTACGCACTGAAGTTGGTGGGTGGCAGCGGATCGTCTGCATCACCGGCAGGAGCAAGTTCATAAACAAAGAACATATCCGGTTGACCCTGCATCAAACCACCCAGCACGGCGAGACCAAGCTGGTATTCATCTGAACTCCACAAACCACCGGCGATGTTATTGGCACCAGGAAAGTCGTTGGCTACATCATAAGTAACACCGGTCAGAGTGAGGGTGTTTAAATCAATTTGATGGATGAGCTGCGGATTGCCGCCACCCTGACCCTGGTCGAATACCCACAGGAAGGGACCACCCGGTGTCCATTTGTCGTAGGCGCTTCCGTACATTCCGCCCAGATTGTGGGTGGTTGCCGGGATAACGGCCAGCGTGTTACCATTGCGGTCTACCAACATCAGGTCGGTATTCCAGTTACCTACCCAGAAGGCGTCGTTGGCTTCGTCGTAAGCAATGTTGCGCACGGCCACCGGCGAGTTAATCTGACCAATCAGCGTCTTGGTAATGAAGTCCATCATATAGATGGTATTGGCGGCAGCACCACCGTACATGTAGGTTCCATCGTAGGCCAGGTCACGCAGACCGCTAACCCCAGAAATGGAGAATTCTTCCATCATGGTACCATTGGTATCGTAGCGATGGATCAGGTTCGAAGCCCAACGGGTGGTGTAAAAATAAGTCCCGTCGAACTCAGCGCCGGCATTCCCCAATCCGCCGGTAGCAGCCTGCACGTCGAAACTAAACAACAAATCCCAGGTTGCTTCCAGAGAGCCACTCGGAGCGGCAGACAACGTGGGAGAAACCTCCGTGTAATCCGGTTGTTCTACCCCTTGAGCAGCAAATACGCCCGTCGCAACCAGAACGAGCATTACTAACATTACACTGAAAAATTGCTTCATAGTACCTCCATTAATTAGTTTGATGATCCATTAATTCAATTAAATATGGTTTCCTGCCAATTACTGGGTAACTCTCACCTCCTTTCTGCTATTAGTTATTCTTCCCTGGTTTATTATTTTAGTTAAAATTTGAAACGCTTCGGTTCTTGGGGTTAATATTTACAGGAATACAAAAGAGTGCAATTAAGAAGTCGGGTATATTCGCTTGTGTGATCAAATATGTTTTCATCAAAAATTGGTTTTTCAACTGTCTCGATACAACTTTCAGTAATTTAAAAAAAAATTTTTTAAGCGCAATATATTTTTGCAATCTCAGTTACTTTTTTAATCGAAAAATTTTTACCTTCCGTTTCTCAATCACCAATATTTTTTCTAAGCACTTCTTTAAGTTTGTCCACTGCAACGCCAATTTTTTCTGCGTTCTTCGCCCCGGCAGTTGCCAGATGCGGACGCCCTCCTCCGCCACCTCCAGCAATCCGTGCAATTTCGCGAATGAGCTCACCAGCGTGCAGTTTTTGCCCCTTAATCAAATCGTCCGTTATTGCCAGAACAAAATTTAATTTATTCTCCTTTGAATTCACATTGATGAGGAACACAACCCCCTGTTTTGCCCGTTGCCGGAACCGATCTGCCAGCTGCTTCAACAGGTCGATTTCTACATCCTGAAACTGTTTTACCGCCAGATGAATCGAATCAATCTTTTCGCCTCTCTCGACCAGTTCTTCTACTGTTTGGAGGATTTGTTCGGACTGGACCTGTTGCATCCGTCGTTCGATGGAATGAATTTCCTGGTACAATTGCTTAATGCGTTGGGGAATTTCCTCGGGTGCCGCGTTTAGAATCCGCGTAACCTCGTACAAAATATCACGACTTTTTTGCATGAATTCCACAGCACGGGGTCCGGTTAACGCTTCAATCCGGCGAATACCGCTGGCAACACTCGATTCCTGCACTATAACGAAAGCACCAATTTCTCCCGTTCGCCGCACGTGCGTTCCTCCGCACAGTTCTTTACTGAAATCATCAATAACCACCACCCGCACCTGATCTTCATATTTTTCCCCAAAAAGCGCCATGGCTCCCATCTCCCGGGCTTTCTGGAAGTCGGTAACGAAAATTTCCAGAGGAACGTCTCGCCGAATCTGCTCGTTTACAATCCGTTCGATTTCTTCCAATTCCTCTCGCTCCAGCTTTTTAAAGTGGGTAAAGTCGAAACGCAATCGGTCTGGAGCCACCAGAGAACCGGCCTGTTGAACATGATTCCCCAGCACCTGACGTAATGCCGCATGGAGTAGATGGGTTGCCGTGTGGTTGTACATGGTGGGGTAACGCCATTGCGGATCCACTTTAGCCACAGCGCGGGCATGGATAATTTGCAAATCCTCCGGACCCTCACAAATGTGCACAATGTCGCTGCCTTCCTTTTGAACATCCACAACTTTCAATTCCGCATTTTCCAGAATAATGCGTCCCCGATCTGCAACCTGACCTCCACTTTCGGCATAAAACGGTGTTTCTACCAGAACAATACGATATTTCCCGTTGGTGCGGGCAAATTTGCACACGTTAGTTTCTACTTCCAGTGTGTCGTATCCTACAAAATGGGAAGCGCCTGGGCAGTGTTGAAGCACGTTCCAGTTATCCACATGGTCGTATTGCAGGGTAAATTTCCCGGCCAGCCGGGATTTCTCTCGCTGTTTTTCCATCTCCCGGTCGAATCCTTCTTCATCCACCCCCATATTGTGCTCTTCGGCCATGATGCGGGTCAAATCCAGCGGGAACCCGTACGTGTCGTACAATTTGAACGCTTCCTCTCCGGGAATAACCGTACGCCCTTCCTGCTTAAGCTGCTGCACTAATTTCTCGAACAGCTCGATGCCGCGATCCAGCGTTTTGTTAAAATTCTCTTCTTCGGACTGAATGGCGTCCATAACGTATTGCTGGCGTTCACGAATTTCCGGGAAGGCTTCTCCCATAATTTCCACCACTGTGGGAACTAGTTGGTAGATAAAAGGTTGATGTAAGTTTAATTTACGGGCGTATCGGGCAGCCCTGCGCAAAATGCGACGCAATACGTAACCCCGGCCTTCGTTGGAAGGAAGCGCTCCATCGGTGATGGCAAAGGTAAGCATGCGGATGTGATCGGCAATTACCCGGAACGCTACCTTTTGTTCCTCAGATGCCGAAGGGTAATCGATTCCAGCAATTTCACCTATTTTTTTTATGATGGGTTGAAACAAATCCGTGTCGTAATTGGAGAAAACCCCCTGCAACACGGCCACAATGCGTTCGAAGCCCATTCCTGTATCGACATGCTTTTTCTCTAAGGGATGTAATTCGCCCGTTTCATCCCGATTGTACTGGATGAACACCAGGTTCCACAATTCAATGTAACGACCGCAATCCCCGTTAACCTGGCATACGTGGCCGGGAACATCCTGTTTATCGCAATGTTCAGGGCCCAGATCGATATGAATTTCCGAACAAGGACCGCAGGGACCGGTGTCGCCCATTTCCCAGAAATTGTCCTTCTCGCCAAACCGCAATACTCGTTCCGCCGGGAGGTCTGTTACCTGAGGCCAGAGTTCGGCAGCTTCATCGTCTTCGTGATAGACAGTTGCCCACAGTTTGTCTTTGGGTAATTTCCAAACCTCAGTGAGAAGTTCCCAGGCCCACTGGATGGCTTCCTTCTTGTAATAATCTCCAAACGACCAATTCCCCAGCATTTCGAAAAAGGTGTGATGGTAGGTGTCGTGTCCCACCTCTTCCAGGTCGTTGTGTTTACCGCTTACGCGAATGCATTTTTGGGAGTTAACGGCTCGTTTATAGGGACGGGTAGCTTTACCTAAAAAAACGTCCTTAAATTGATTCATTCCCGCGTTGGTAAAAAGAAGGGTGGGGTCGTCCTGAGGAACTACCGGAGAGCTGGGAACGAATGTATGACCTTTCGATTTGAAAAAGTCGATGAATTCCTGTCGTATTTGTTTAGACGATTTCATAAAACTCTTCCTGCCTTTCCATTATATACGATTTGGGCCTCAAACTCCCTACAGGGTAGAAATAACGGCAATTATGTTGTGCAAATTTAGTCCAATCAACGAGTTAAGGCAAGATGTTTGTCGGTTTGGTGGACCATTGCACTGCGATTAATTCCGCATAGCAGGGTTAATCTTTACGGTGGGCTTTTTAGTGAGCACCTGCCGAACTTTGATGGCCAGATCTTTCATGCGGTAAGGTTTGGGAAGGGTACCATCGATATGAACGTCCCGCGGCATGCGGCGTTCCCTTTCGATATGACCGCTGGAAAGTAAAATTTTAATGTTCCTGTCCAGTTTTTTTAACCGTTTGATGGTTTCGATACCATTCATTTTGGGCATGGACATATCCACAATAGCCAGGTCAAATTTTTTCTTCTCTTTGATGATGATTTCCAGCGCCCGCATTCCGCTTTCGGCTGTGGTTACTTTATACCCCAACGATTCCAGAATTTCGCGTACGGAATCGGCAACCATTTGTTCGTCATCAATGACCAGGATTCTCTCGGTTCCGGCAGGAATGCTATCGTAAGTCACAATTTCCTGGATTTTACGCTTAATTTTGCTGGGGGGCAGGTAAATATAGAATGTTGTTCCCTGATTGGGAATACTTTCTACCTCAATATGTCCCTTGTGGCTTTTGATGATTCCGTACACAACAGAAAGTCCCAGACCGGTCCCTTTACCCGGATCTTTTGTTGTGAAAAAGGGATCGAAAATTTTATCCAGATATCCCGGTTGAATTCCGCATCCTTCATCAGAGATCATCAGGCAAACGTATTCCTGTTCAGGGTGATTGTGATCGTGCTTGGGGCGGTATTTTTTCATCCGGGTTCTAATCAGAATGCGGCCACCTTCCGGCATGGCGTCCCGGGCATTCACCGCCATATTGATGAGCACCTGGGTCAATCGGGTCTCGTCGGCTTCCACATCTTCGATCTCGGGATCCAGGTCCAGCAAAATTTCGTATTCTTTCCCCAGGGTGCGGCGCAACATGGCAGAGAGGTTGCTTACCAGATCGTTGAGGGAGAGGGGTTTGAGGGAAACGTCCTGGTCGCGGGAGAACATGAGCAATTGGCGCGTTAAATCGGCGGCGCGCTGGGCAGCATCAGCAATAATATTCGCCCGCCGAATGATCCGATAATCCCCGTCAGCGTCCTTTTTCAATAAATCCGTGTTGGGGATGATGATACCCAGAATATTGTTGAAATCGTGAGCGATACCGCCCACCAGAGTACCCAGGCTTTCCATCTTCTGCAGTTGAATGACCTGCTGCTGGGATTTCTTCAGCTCTTCATAGGCATCCTGTAAGC
>JALXCH010000395.1 GCA_026991005.1 Calditrichia bacterium
GGGTAAGGAGCTCCAGAAAGAGGCTGGGATTTTCCAGAAACGGATCCCGCATCTCTTCCACCATAGCGGTGTTTCCCACAAAATCCAGATTCTGGCTTAACGGAATAACGGCCCGTTCGTCGAAAGGACGATTGTCCCGAATCCAGAAATGAAGCGGATAGCTCGGCTCGGTATTGGTCATTACGTGGATGGATGGGTTGTGGAGATTGGCATCCACCAGCAGAACCCGGTAACCATTCGCCTGCAGTGCGTAGGCCAGATGCAAACTAAGGAAGCTTTTACCCACACCGCCTTTTCCGCTTAACACCACCACCAGCTCTTCCAGATCGTTTACGGTGGTGGAAAAACGCAGCGCGTGATTGTTCGCTAACATCCGTAAATTCGACGCCTGATCCTTCATGATCAATTCAACACTCCCTTGTAAATTAAGTTAGCAATGGTTTGTTTTTCGGCCACGGTAATGTCGTTGGGCACCACCTGGCCGTTGGTTAAGTACGAAATGGGAATCTGATATTTGTAGAGTACGTTTAACATGTTGCCGGTGTTAATGGCTTCATCCAGCTTGGTGAAAATAAGCCGGTTCGGCCGCATCATTTTGAAGCGGCGAATCACATCCAGCAGTGTTTTGAATCCCGTGGTCAGGCTCAGCACCAGATGCACTTCGTCGGGATTGGCCATTTCCACAAATTGTTGCAGCATGCGCAGGTGCTCTTCGTTTTTCGGGTTTCGACCTACCGTATCGATGAGGATAATGTCCTGCTGGCGAAATTTGCGAATGGCTTCCCGCATGTCCTCCGGGCTGTAGGTCACCGTCATGGGAATGTTGGCAATGTTGGCAAAGGTTTGCAGCTGCTCGATAGCGGCAATCCGGTAGGTATCGGCGGAAATGAGCCCCACTTTGCGGTTCCCGTACAGCTTCAGGTTGGCAGCCAGTTTGGCAATGGTGGTGGTTTTCCCCACACCGGTGGGCCCCACCAGTGCCACCACGTAGGGATGCCGACGTGCCTTTTCCAGGGGAGGCGCCACCTTAATCATGCGCATCAGCAGGGCCTGCAGGGCATTTTCTACGGCAGCTTTGTTCTTGTAATTAGAGGCTGGCATTTTGGAATAAATGGTCTGGACAATGGCTTTGGCCAGATCTTCGTGCACCTCGTTATCGGTCAGGGTTTTTAGTACATTTTTGAATAGTTCCGGCAGGGCAGGCATCCGGCTGTATTTCAGGAAATCCGCCACCTGGTTCAGTACTTTTTTAATATCCTTGATTTCGTCCTGCAAACTGCGGATTTCCCGGGTTTGCTCCTGCAACCGTGCTTTAAGGAGGGCTTCTTCGGCAGCGGTGGTTTGCTGAGCGGCGCGTTCGTTCCCGTTACCATTCCCATTGCCATTTCCATTTTGCCGGGCTTGCTGCGCCAGTTCTACCATTTCCCGGTAAGTCTGGGTCGCCTGCCGGGCTCGGGGAGACGTTTTCTGATGCCCGTTCCCGGGATCGACCGCAGCGGTAATTTCATACCGCGCATCCTGACTCATGAAATCCAGCAAACCGCCTTCTTTAATTTTGCGGGAATTGAGAATCACCGCATCTGCCCCCAATTCTGCCTTCACCTGCTCAAACGCTTCCTGAAAACTTCTTCCGGTAAATTTTTTAATTCTCATTGCTAATCCTCACTTTACCAATGCTTTCTATCTGAATATCCGGGGGTAATTCGCCGAAAGAGATAACCGCCACTTCCGGGAACTGCCCCTCAATCAGTTTGCGAAAATAAGCCCGAATAGTGGGCGAACAGATAATCACCGGGTGGTACCCCATGCTGGTGGCCTGTTCCACATTCTCTGCCACGCTGCGGTAAATGCTTTGCACAATCTGCGGCGGAAGTCCCAGATTGTTGGTTAACTGCTTCTGGCTTTGCAGGGTGGTGGTAATTAACTGCTCAATTTTGGGATCCACCGTAATGGCATGAATAACCCCGTTTTCGTCCTGGTAGAGCTTGGCAATGGTATCGCTTAAAGCATAACGGACGTATTCGGTGAGTACCTCGACGTTTTTGGTAACGCTGGCATAGTCTGCCAGAGTTTCCAGAATGGTTACCAGATCGCGAATGGGAATGCCTTCTCGCAACAGGTTCTGGAGCACCTTCTGAATGGCGCCCAGGGAGAGCTGATCCGGTACCAATTCGTTTACCACAGCGGGATAATCGTTCTTCAGAGTGTCCAGCAGTTGTTGCACTTCCTGGCGACCCAGCAGTTTGTCTGCATGCTTACGAATGATTTCCATCAGATGAGTGGTGAGCACCGCTGAGGGTTCCACCACCGTGTACCCGGCCAATTCCGCTTCGTGCCGCTGATCTTCCCGAATCCAGACCGCCGGTAATCCAAACGCCGGTTCAATGGTTTCGATGCCGTCAATTTTCTGCTCCACATTTCCGGCATTCATGGCCAGGTAATGCCCCATGTAGATTTCGTTCCGCGCCACTTCGTTCCCGCGAATTTTAATGACATACTCATCGGGATTAAGCTGCAGGTTGTCCCGCACCCGAATGGGCGGAACAATAATGCCCAGCTCCAGCGCCATCTGCTTCCGCATGGAGGTGATGCGCTCGAACAAATCGCCTCCCATTTCCGAATCCACCAGAGCAATCAGGTTGTAACCAATTTCCAGTTCCAGAGGATCGACCTGCAGGTAGTTCTCAATCTCTTCCTGGGGTGCGGGAAGCTCGGCTTCTTTCTCGGCAACTTCTTCCATCTGTTCCCGCTCGGCCTGTTTGCGCAGCCCGTAACCCACGGTTCCCACAATCACCGAAAGGATGAAGAAAGGCACCATGGGGAGTCCCGGCGTAATTCCAAACAGGAACAGGGTGCCGGAAGCAATAAACAGCGCTTTGGGTTTGGCCAGAAGCTGGCGGGTGAGGTCGCTTCCCAGGTTATCCTCGCTGGCAGCCCGGGTAACCACCATACCTGCCGCCGTAGAAACCAGCAATGCCGGAATTTGCGACACCAGACCATCGCCAATGGTGAGCAGGGAGTAAGTTTGCAGCGCCTGGGAGATGGGCATATTCATCTGCACCATCCCGATAATTAACCCACCAATGATGTTGATGGTGGTAATAATCAGCCCGGCGATGGCATCGCCTTTCACAAACTTGCTGGCACCGTCCATTGCGCCGTAAAAATCGGCTTCCCGGGCAATTTGCAGGCGCCGCTCACGCGCTTCCTCCTCGGTGATGATCCCGGCATTCAGGTCGGCATCAATACTCATCTGCTTGCCGGGCATGGCATCCAGGGTAAAGCGAGCTGCCACCTCGGCAATACGACCTGCACCTTTCACAATCACCACAAACTGAATGATGACCAGAATCAGGAAAATGATGAAACCCACCACGTAATTGCCTTTAACCACAAAACTGCCGAATGAATGAATAATTTCGCCCGCATACGCCTCGCCCAGAATCAAGCGGGTGGAGGCAATGTTCAAAGAAAGCCGGAACAGGGTCATAATCAGCAGCAGGCTGGGGAAGACAGACAGTTCCAGAGGATTGGTGAGGTACAGGGAAACCAGCAGCAGTACCAGCGCCGAAGAGATGTTCAGCGCCAGCAGTACATCCAGCAATGCCGAGGGCAGGGGAACAATCATCAACGTCAGAATGACGATGACCCCCACCGCCAGCAGCATGTCGCTATTTTTCTGAAAAATGTTTCCCTGCATCATTTTCCTAATTCAACGTTTTGTTTTTCAGTTTGTACACATAAGCCAGCACTTCGGCTACTGCCTGGAAGAATTTGGCGGGAATTTCCTGCTCTAACTCCACCGCCTGATACAGCGCCCGGGCCAGAGGAGGATCTTCCACAATGGGAACTTCGTGCTGCCGTGCTACTTCCTTAATCTTCAAAGCCAGATGGTTCTGCCCTTTGGCGACAACTTTCGGGGCAGCATTTTGACCCGGTTCGTACTTCAGCGCTACCGCATAGTGCGTGGGGTTGGTAATCACCACATCCGCTTCCGGAACGGCCTGCATCATCCGGTTCCGAGCCATTTTGTACTGCAAACTACGGATGCGCGATTTGATTTTGGGATCCCCTTCGGTCTGTTTGGTTTCGTCCCGCACTTCCTGTTTGGTCATCTTTAAATTGCTGGTGTGCTGGTACTTCTGGAACGCGTAATCTGCCGCAGCTATAATCAGAAAGAACAATCCGATTTTAAAACTTACCTTTAACCCGGCTTTAAGCATAAAGGTAAGCACCTGCGGCACCCCCTGATCCATCAACGGAATCAATTCGCTGCGATAACTCTTAATCGCGTGATACGCCACGTACAGGATAATGACCAGTTTGAGGGTGTTTTTCGCCAGTTCTTCCAGCGAGCGTTTGGAAATGATGATTTTTTTGAATCCTTTCAGGGGATTCAAGCGTTCTGCTTTGGGCTTTAACGGTTCCAGGGTGAACAGAAACCCCACCTGCAACAAACTACTGGCAATACCAATGAGCATGATGCCGCCCATGAAGATTGCCATCAGAAGGCCGAAATGAACGAGCCCCTGCACAAAATAATAGCGCACGGAAGTCTCGGTGATTTCCGTAAGGTAGCCGCCGCTCATCACATTAATGAACAAATTGCTGAGTTGACGGAAGAACAGATTGCTCATTAACCATAAAAACAACAACCCGAAGAGCAGCGACAGAGCGGAGTTTACTTCCATGCTCTTGGCAACGTCGCCCTTCCTGCGCGCTTCTTCTAACTTTTTGGGCGTTGGTTGTTCTGTTCTTTCCTGGAAATCCTCGGCCATATCACATTACCTGCATCAAATAAAGTACATCGTTTTCGAAGCTGTTTAGTAAATTCTTGAACACATACAAGAAGAGGGGCATTCCCATGATGATAGCGAAGAAGCCCACGGCAATGCGCAGCGGGAAGC
>JALXCH010000396.1 GCA_026991005.1 Calditrichia bacterium
ATCAATCTCCAGCGCCTGCTCGTGATAGCGACGTGCTTGTTCCAGTTCACCTAAATTCCGGTACACAATCCCTAAATTGCCCAGGTCTTGCGCCACCCCTTTACGGTCACCGATTTCCCGATGAATCTCCATCGCCTGCTCATGATAGCGACGCGCCTTGTCCAGTTCACCCAAATCCTGGTACACCAGCCCTAAATTCCCCAATTGATTGGCTTCTCCCTGACGATCACCAATCTCACGCTTTATCGCTAAAGCCTGCTCATAGTAGAGCTGTGCTTTTTCCAGTTCTCCTAAATTATAATACACTGCTCCTAAATTTCCTAACATCCTCGCTTCACCAGATTTATCATTTAATTCTTGAAACAATTCCAGACCCCGATTGAAATAAGAAATCGACTGGGAGAATTCTCCATCGCGACGTGCAATTAATCCCAGCAACAACAATGATTCAGCTTGCAAAGAGGGTGATAAATGATTTAAAAGTTTTTCAGATAATTCTTTCGTTAATTTCCGGGCTTCGTCTAACTTTCCAATCTGCATAGCCATCCAGGCCTTATATAGCAGGGCAGAAACATATTGTTCAATATTTTTCTTTTTCCTTTTTTTGACTGCATCAAACTGTTCGCAGGCGACCAAATACTCTTGATACAATTTTTGTTCTTCGGGAGGAGGCGCTTTTTTTTCTTCAAGATAATCGATCATTCTTTCGAACCAGAATGCTTTTATTCGCCCATCCCAGAAATCAGTGGCAATTTCTCGCAATCGGTTTAAATTGGGCAAGGATAGCCAGATTAACGCCAGAATGTGGTAGTTAATAAACACCTCACGATGGATGTTTAAGGCGTGAAGTACTGAATTTCTTTTTAATTCCTTATCTTCTTCGGAGATGATTTCATCGAAGTTATCAATGGAAATCATGCTATTTCGATATGAGTTAAAAAAATCGGTCAGAGGAGCCTGCCGGGGTAAACGAACGGATTGAAAACGGTAATGAGAAGGTAATTGAGAGGTAATATCATTTAAAATCTTTTGTTTAAGTTTTTCGTCACTCACTCCAATAAAAATATAGCCTCCTCGTCGTGCCAGCCTTTTTACAATTTCCACCAATTCCGGTAAACGCGCCCGTTGAGTCGGGAAAATTTTTATGTTGTTTTCAGACACTGACATCACGTCCTTTTTAGAAATATTATTTGTTAACTCTTACGCAGGATTTTCGTTCATCCGAAGAATCCTGCTGATTGATTGAAGGTCCGGTAAATTGCTCCCAGAATCCCCGCCTCCCGAAATCAGGCTTTAGCCTAAATTTGGACTAAAGCCCAATTTGTATTGTGAGCCTTAATTCCCCTGAGCTTCACGTATGGATTCTGTGAAGAAAGCTCGGAGCTATGTAATAAAGATTCTTCGCCCCGCCTGCGGCGGGACTCAGAATTACATCGTAGCACGGTTCTCCAGAATTGTCACTCCTGAAAGCAAGTTTTAACGAATACGAACGCGGGTTCCCGGATAAACAATTCTTCCCAAAAATATGAGATTCCATTTCAGCGTGGTAACAAACCAACATCTCTCACCCAGGAGAAATCTATTTCTTGATTATTCTTTTAACTATGGGGTTTACATCCACCCAGCGTACTCCATTTTCGTACTCCAGTAAAACCCGGGTATGGTAAAGTTCCATCAACGTTTCTTCATCTTCTACATATTCCACACTTTTGTTTAGAATCTGATCAATGACATCATAGTGGCGTTTCATAAGTCCCCGACTATATTCGTTCTGTAAATCAATAATGACCTCCTGTACCAGTTCTCGGGGAATGGCGGGATATTCTCGAGAAAGAGCTTTAATAATGGCATCTTTAACGATGCGCATTAACTCCCGAACCACACCTCCACTATACTGGATAGCCAGGTCTTGAGCTTCCTTATCCATTAGGGAGAGATCCATGCGCCGTGCAATGTATTGGCGCATAAAATCCATTTCTTTCTCACGATAGCTATTTTTCCCTGGATCAAAAATCGAAATATTTTTCAAAAAATAAGCCCGATTAAATATATTCAATATATTTTTTATTTGAACGTTGTAATATAAAGCCACGGGTAAGGTGTAAACTATTTTGCATTTAGGGGCGGTCATATAGCGTCCTGCTTCATTAAACAAAGAATGGGCTCTCTTCACATCTGGAATTTTTTCCAGATCGTCAATTATCACCAGCAATTCCTTACCTTCGGGCAAACGAGCCTGAATTTCGGCAATGATGGAATTGATGACTTCCAGAAGCTGGTTAATATTTTTAACAGCCCGCTCGCGTAAGGCGTCCCGTAAAAATACTTCATTTAGCAGCACTGTCAGAATTTTCTGGAAAAAATGAATACTTTTATCCCTTAATTTTTTACTCTTATCTCCTTCCAGTTCTTTTATATCGCGAGTAATATATTCCATCCATGAAGAAATGTTTTTTAAAAATTTCGGTCCCACTTCGATACCGGATTTTATCGCCCGTATAAAAAGAACAGCCGCAAAGCTCATCAAAAAATCCAGGTAATCGATATCAGAAATGTTCAATACATCAATAATACGGTATTTCACGATGAAGAATTTTTCCTTTAACCCGGCATCTTCAGCCATTCTGTTCAATTCCGTGGATTTACCGGATCCCATGTGGCCGGTAAGTAATACTTTATCATAACTATGGCTATTTAATAAATGAGTTTTCATTTCCTCCAGAGGATTGTCCTGGCGAGGAAGATAAAATTCGGGAGACGCAGAAATATCAGCCTGTTTCAGTTCTTCCTTATTAAAAATTAATGGTTGTAATTCGTTGAAATAGTTTATTGCTACCTCCAGAGCAGGAGCCGGAATTTGAAATTTTTGATTGGACATATCATGTTCCTTTTATTTACCCATGAATATCCCGTTAATATTATTCATTGATATTTTACAAAATAAATTGGAGAATTACCACAATAAAACTTCCCCGGTGATGGAATTTCAATTTAATAAAATAGTGAAATTTTACACGCTCTGTGGAATTAAGCTCTTGCGCTCGTCTCACCGTGGTTAAAGCCGCTTCCCCGCAAATTTGCTAAAGAATATCCTTTTTCCTTACCACGATCTCTTTTAAATTATTCCCGGAGTGTTCAGGAAATTTTTTGTTCTTTTTGAAAGGAGCAAATTTTACTGAACTATCTCTTAACGATTTGTTAGCAATTATACCGGGTTGCACCATTATCCGGACTGTTGTATCGTTGGGGAATATTTTTATGAAGAAAGTTTTCTACCTCGTTGCTGTTTTACTGATGGCCGTTGTTCTCTTTCGGTTCACCCCAATTTTTTTTCCCATTACCCAATCGGATATTCACCGGGAACCTTTTCATTCCGTTATTTTTTATGACCGGAACGGAGAACTTTTGCAGGAGGTGCTTTCGCAGAGTGCCAACCGCTCGGTGTTTGTGCCGCTGGAGAAAATTTCTCCCTACTTCATCCAGGCCATGATTGCCACGGAAGACAGGCGGTTTTACCGGCATCACGGGGTGGATTATCTGGCGGTGCTCCGTGCCGCCTGGCAGAACATCACGCACCGCCGCATCGTTTCCGGAGCCTCTACCATCACGCTGCAACTGGCGCGCTTGCTTCATCCCGCTCCCCGTACATTGTGGAATAAATTGCGAGAAGCTTACCGGGCGTATCGATTGGAAGCGGGAATGCGCAAGCGTGAAATTCTGGAGGAGTATCTCAATCGGTTGCCCATGGGAGGGAATTTGTACGGGGTGGAAAGTGCAGCCCGCACTTATTTCGGCATTCCTGCCAGCGAACTCACCCTGGCGCAGGCCAGTTATCTGGCGGCGATTCCAAACTCTCCCAACCGATACAATCCCTACACCAATTCCCGGGGAATTCGGGAGAGGCAAAAACGGGTGTTGCAGCAGATGGTTCGGAACGGTTTTATCTCTCCCCGGCGCTTTTCCGAAGTTCTGAAAACTACCGTTCATCTGCGCAAACAAACCTCTTCCTTCCTGGCGCCTCATTTTGTTTTTCACCTGATGAAACAGCTCCCTCCCGGTAGCAATACCGTGCGCACCACCATCGACTCCCGTTTGCAACGCATGGTGCATGAGCAGGTTCATCGGGTGCTGCGGCAGTTGAAGCCGTACCATGTGACCAACGCGGCGGTGCTTCTGGTGGAAAATGGTTCCGGGGAGGTGCTGGCTTATCTGGGTTCTGCCAATTATTTCGATGAAACCATTCAGGGAAAGTTCGATGGTGTACAGGCATTTCGGCAACCGGGTTCGGCGCTGAAGCCCTTTTTGTATCAACTGGCGATGGAGAAGGGGTTTAATCCGGCTTCACTCATCTCGGATATTTCCACCCGCTATACCCTGAACAGGGGCATCTATGCACCCCACAATTATTCACAGGACTTCCATGGGCCGATTCGGTTGCGGGAGGCGCTGGCCAATTCTCTGAACATTCCCGCCGTGCGTACTCTGGCACAGATTGGGGTGGAGGACTTCCTGAGGCGTTTGCGAGAGTACGGATTTAGCTCCCTGCAGAAGGATGCCGGTTATTACGGGGTAGGTCTGGCGCTGGGCGATGGGGAGGTTTCGCTTTATCAGATGGTGCAGGCTTACAGCACTCTGGCGCGCTATGGACGCTGGCAACAGTTGCGGGAAGTGCTTTCGGTGAACGGAACACCGGTACCCCGGGACACCACCGGAGTTCACACCATCTCCCGCCCGGAATTTCACTTCCTGATTGCCAGCATTTTAAGCGACCACCGCGCGCGGTCGGCGGAGTTTGGTCCCAACTCCGTGCTGAATCTTCCCTTCCCCTGTGCGGCGAAAACCGGCACCTCCTTTCGTTTTTGCGACAACTGGACGGTGGGATACACCCGGGA
>JALXCH010000397.1 GCA_026991005.1 Calditrichia bacterium
CCCACTTCAATTTGCATAAAGTCAAAAAAGATGGTTCGATCTTCTTTTGTTTTTAAGGTAACCAGTTCTCCGGTAAGCGAGGGATCCAGCTTCCGATGAATGTACTCCAGATTGGTGGTTTTTCCACTCATTCCGGGTCCGTAATACACAATTTTCAGGTTAATCTCCTGAAGCGCCCAATTTATAAACATTCCTGTTCCTCTTTGCTTTTTAATTCAACCCGAGATTATTTGAAAGATTCATCCAGAATATCGCCCAACATGCTGGTAAAATCTTTATCGATGATCTTGCTGGCATCTTCACCCTCTTCGGATTCGCGGAAAATTTTCAGCAGATTCTGGATCGCTTTTTTGGTGTAAATTCGCACCAGACCCAGCGTTACACTGACATCAAACACCACCACCAGGAAAAAATTATCCCCCACGTTGGAAAGATAAACATTGCGCTTTTCCCCTTCGTGAAAGAGCAGTTTAAACTTGGCGTCTTCGCCTACCAGCTTAGCCATTTCGGAGGTTGCGGCAAAGTCGCTGGCAGCCAGGGCACTGAGGATGGCTGTATTAATATCGTCCGTATTTCCACGCTGGGTAATGAGCTGACCGCTCATATCCGCTAAAAGAATCGTGGATGCTTTGGTTTTTGCCGCCAGCTCCGAAAGAACCTTGGTAATTTCGTCGAATTGCTGGGCAGTTAAAATAACCTGACGGCTTCCATCTTTCATCTTTTTTACTTGAACCATGGGGTTCCCCTTTATTTTCCTTTTACATACTGTGTTGATTTTTCACAAATTAACGCTTTTGTAATCGCTCTATGGAAATCTTCAAACTCAATCGCATTCGTTCAATCGCTTCGGCCAGAATCTGAATTTCGTTCTTTACATTTAATTTAATGGGTTTTTCCAGCTCGCCCATACTAATTTTATGAGCCGCATCCGTTAAATAAGCAATAGGCCGACTTACCTGAAAGGTAATCACTAATATGGCGATAATAACAGCTAAAAATGTGCCAATTAAAAAGAAAACTCCCAGATTCACAACCACTCTCTGCACTTCGCGATCGATGTAGGATTTATTCATCCCTACCCGGACAAAGCCCAGCAATCCTTCTTTTATCGGTTTCATAATATCGTAATCCCACAATTTTGTTGTGGGATTGTAAAGAACTGCAATAGATAATTTATTATCGGAGTTATTCTCGAAAACATGACCATTCTGGATGTCCAGCGGAACGTTTCCGTTAAATGTATCGGTAATAATCCGATTGTTAAAATCCGAAATAATCACATAATCCACATTGGAAAAATACTGGTATTTTTCAATTAATATTTTTAAACCCACCACATCGTCCTCAATCAATTTCTCTGCAGCAAGCTCGGCAATATTCGAAGCTACAATTTTACCCTGCTCCACCAGCGCATTGGTCATAGTCCGGTTGACATAACGATATGCAATATACAAGGTAATGCTACTAAAGATAACTGTTGCAAAAATAATGAGCAGCGCAATTTTCCAGCGTAAAGAGAAAAATCGTTTTTTCATACTGTACCAAGTATTAAATCTCTGTATTTCTCAAATATTTCTGTTTGAAATTCCAATTGTTTTTCCGGATCGTCAATTTTAATGGACAACAACTCAATCAATGTTGGTAAAGAGGTGGAATCGAAATTTTGCTCCTTCTTGTTCATTTTATCCAGGGCATCCTCCAGCAAAAAATCGGCTATGGGACCAACATAACTGCGGAGCGTCTGTTGAATATCCTGAAAAACATCCGCTCCCACAATTTGCTTTTTTGCTGAAACAGTCACCAGTTCCAGTAATCCTTCCCGCAGTAAATTGGAAAAAATGTCTTCGACTTCAATAGGCGAAAGTGCCAGAATTTCGGCAATTTGTTCAACCGTTTTCTCTCCATCCAATTGGATAATCACCGCCCATTCAATATTCCGCAGTTTCACATCCTTGGGCGATTTTCTATCGCTCAGGCGGAACACCATGTCATCTGAAATTTCGAATTTCCCGTTCGCTTCTGTCATAGTCCACCGATTACGGGCATCAAATTCTTTCTTTCTATAAAATAACAAAGTTTTATTCCACTTCAAACTAAAATATGGAACTCATTCCAGAAACTTTTTAGAAGAACCTCACGAACCAGGATGTGTTCTTCAATTTTAGAGAACGAATTGTTAACCACTGTTCTTCGGATAAGAGAGCCTTTCGCCCTCACTCATAAACGTTGAATGGGAAGGGTCTGGAAAAAAGCAAAATTATTTAATCCTGGGAGGAAAGACCGATAGAGGAACCTTTTCACCCTGCTCAGATTACACGATGAAGAAATAAACCGTATCTTATACCGCCATTCATCTTGTGGAAACAAGGGTGGTAAATTTTTACGTGTGTTGGTTGGGGAGGGGTAAAATGTAAGGGGAAAAAGAACGAAAAAATGGTGTTTTTATTTGATTTTTACTCCTCATTATTCGTGTTTATTTAGAAAATCATTTTCAATCTTCTCCGAATAAAATGTTTAAGGCTTCTGCATGTTATTCAATTGTGCCAGATATTTTGCTTCCACATCATCCACATTTTCTTCCGAAAAGAAATCAGGGGATTGAGCAGGGAGTTTACGGAGAAACTTCTGGACTTTTTTCTCTTTTTGCATTTTCCCCCAGGCAACAGAAGTAATTAAGCGAATTAAAGGAATATCCACTTTAAGTTGTGCCAGAATCAGTAAATAAAACCTGTCAAAACTCCGGCTGAATATTTTTTCCTTTCTGGTAACCAGAACAAATTCTCGAGCCGGTTGAAGGTACGCTTCGCTCAGTGCAAAAATTTGCGCTACCTCCTGACGAATGCTGTTGGAGATTTTTTCACTCATGTACTGGGCGCTCCAGCGTTCGATAACATTGAGCTCTTTATCGTAAAACCCAACACAATGGATACCATCTACACGCTTTAAATCCTCAAAATATTCCAGAAACATCATTCAGCTCCCTGAAAAATTTTTTTCAACACTGTTTCAGGTTCCGGTAAAAGTTCGTCTTTTTCCTGGATAAACCGCTTTAGTTGTTCCATCATCCAGTGCTGGTTGATTTTTTTCCTTTTTCTGGTAGGGATTTTTTCCAGTATCAGAAAAAGGCAAAGCAGCAATCCCTCTTCAAAATTATGGAGGGGAATAATGCGCCGTACCTGTAAGCCTTCTTCTTTTTTTAGTACAAATGCCATATCAATGGAATCGAAACAGGGGAATTGGCGTCCCACCTCTACCCGGGAATTCTGAAACAATTGATCGAAATCGAACTTTTTCACAACCCGGGTAAATTCGTGCCGGAACAGCTCAATGACCTTATTCCAGAACTCCAGGCGTGCCGAGGTAGTGTGTGGGAAAATGAAGAGCTGATCTTCGCGAATGTTTTCCACCCGGGCATTGCGATATATTTTGACCGAGCCGGTAATTCGCTCGGAGATTTCGGTGATTTTCTGAAAAACAATCTCCCCCGAAACAAGTTTTCCGGTATTGGACATAATCACAGCTTCCACCGGAACACCGTCCAAAAAATAAACGGTGGCCGATCCGCGCTTATTGCTAAAATCGATATCCAGGTAACCGGTAAAACCGGATTCCTCCATTTCCGAGAAAATCCGGGGTAATTTCCCACCAATCACGTTTTCCTCTTCCAGGAACAGCGTAGCTCCCAGCACTGCTGCCAGCCCAATAGCAACTTCATTACTCAGCAAATGCACATCAATGGTGCCGTCCTTTTCTCGCGCTTTTTCCAGTATTTTAAGAATGGCTTTTTCCCCCAACAACAACAACCGCTCCGCAACGCTATACCCCTGAATCATTTTCCCGTTGTCCAGTACCAGAATTCCCTCATATCCCCAGAAGTTCAAATGCAGATATCCGCTAAACCGATTTTCTTTCAGGTCGAGAAGAAGTTTTTCGAAATTGGTAAATGAAGTGTTTAAATCCTTGTGTAATACGGTTCCCGGAGGTAAAAGCACACCATTCTCCTTTTATTCAACGGATCACGCGTTTAAGCAATTTTTTTACCTGAAGAACAAAAAGATGGATATCGATATCCAGTTCTGTTTCTACCAGAACCAGATTGGGTTTTACTTCAAAAATAAAGAAATATCGGTCCTCGATTCGGATGTAGGCATACTGGAAATCTTCTGAATAAAAAAGGGTGAGCATTTTTTTTACTTTGTACCAGATAAAAGTAAAGACAAGCGGCTTTTTCTGGTTGGGCATTTTTCCTTCGATAATGCGTCCGTTAAAATCCACTACCGCCACATTGATTACTCCCTGATAACTGGAGATAATCTGGAACCATTGCACCGGAATAGGAGAAACCTGCTGGTTTTTCTCATCAATCAAACGTAAACCTTCCAGCACCACGGAGTTCCATGGGCGGGTAATGGTCTGGGAAGGGGCATGAATCCCCGCTTCCACTTTAAACTGACCATCGGTAAGTGCCAGCATTTCGTACACTGCTTTTTCTCCCACAAAGGGATCAAATTCCGCATGCACAATTTTCCCTTCTGCAAAATAGATATAGCCTTTGCGGTCTGGAGTGGTGACCGTCACCCGGGCAACATTCCGCTCGATGCAATTGATTTGAATAATATTGGCTAATTTTAAATCTTTTAAATTTCCGACTAAAACCATAGATTAGCTAATCATTTTGGTTACCATTTCACGGATTTCTCGCAGGTCAAACGGTTTTTCTACATAGCGCTCGGCGCCACGTTTGTAAGCCTGCTCCTCCCGTTCATCCGACCCATAAGCGGTAATGACAATGACCCGGGTATCGGGATGTTTCGCTTTAATCATGGAGAGTAAATCCAGACCATTAATGCCCGGCATTGCAATATCGGTGATGACTACATCAAACGG
>JALXCH010000398.1 GCA_026991005.1 Calditrichia bacterium
GCATTCAACCACCAGGGTTGGGAAAATATGGGAATCTTCGCTTCGTTTTCACACAATTTTTGATACAGCGCTTTGCGATTCATTATATCAGATTACTCTTTCCGTATAGGTTGCTTAAAATTTCTTTGATTTTTTCAATATCCTCACGCGAAACCCATTCATCTGCCTGCGGTTCCGATACTTTAAACGCCAGGTTTTCAGGAATATCCTGCGTGGAAAGACGAATCCCTTTGCTTTCCAGAAACTGTTGTACCGAATGAAGAACCTCCTGGGGATGCTCGCACACTTCCCGATAAGCAACTTTGCTGTAACTTTGAGGGAAAAATTGCTCCAGATCGCTTTCGATATTCTTTTCTACCCAGTACACTTGATGGCAAACCTGTTCCAGGTCGGGAAGAGAACGAAAAGAATCTATTTCCCGGGGCATTACCGACCACCATTGGAGGCGATGTTGCCGCCGAATGCGGAGAATAGATACGGCTGCATGCCAGGGCTCCCGGCGGATGTATAAAAACTGTGCTTCGGGGAAAATTTCGGCCAGAGCGGGGATGCGAACACTCATTTTCACATTTTTGGTAAAAAACGGCGCCTGGAAAATATCTTCTATTCCGGCAATCAAATGGTAAATGGCCTGCTTATCTTTCTGGGAGAGATAACCAGTTGGAGTGTAATTAAAGCCCTCTTTCCCTTCGTGCGGGAACCAGCGATTCCAGATGTTCCCTGCCTCGCTGGGAGCCATACACCCCCGTTCAAAACCAAACCGGCTCCGGAAGCTGCTACGATACGAGGGACAAAACCACCGTCCTAATTGGGCAGCCGTCAACGGACTCATGTAAAAGCGATTGGAAATATTGGGGAAATAGGCGGTTTTAAACGCCGAAATGAGCAACTGGTAAAACAGGGTGGTTCCCGAGCGAGGTGCGCCCACCAGAAATACAGGTGGATACATCAAAGAAGTTTTCCGCGAAAAAAAAATCTGATCGAGTACCCGGGTGGAGAGGTGAAAAGAGTAAATCAATTTTTTAACTGAATTTTTAATATAGCGAAATGTCGTTTTTTCAGTCGTTTTGTACATATCCGCTTTCCCACCATTCCCATATCTTGTCCGGCGATGTGAGCCAGCCGTGATGTTCCGTTACCCACCGTAGAATGAAATCATACAAATCCGTAAATCCCGTTACATCCCGGGGGTGAATGTTATTGTTGTGCCAGTTCAGAACCAGTAAACCACCCATGTTTTTAGCCCGAGTCAGGAACTGCTCGACCACCTTGCGCGCCTGCCGGGCATCCAAATATAAATTATTTTCCAGCCATAGAACAGTATCCATTAAAATGAGGGGAATTTCCAGCAGTGGGAGCGGTTGTTTTTGCGCCCAATGGAACGGATGGAAGGGCAGCGAGGTTCCGGCCCGATAACCGGGCATGTTGTCGAATCCTAGAGTGGTGTCGTACCGAAAGCCAGCCGCCTGCTGATGCTCCCAGGTCTTTTCAGAATCGAAGCGCAAATAATGCTGTCGAATCCCGGCTACCGGTTTTCTAATATGCCGTTCAAGAATGTCTTTTTCTTCCAACAACATTTCTCGACTATCGTACGACAAAAAGCTGCCGTGCAATCCAACCGCCGAGCCTGCCTGCAAAATGGCACCAATTCCCCGACGGAGGCGGTTACCCGCAAGGGAATAGGCCGGATCACGTTCCATGCGGTTCCTTACCACAAAAAAGAATGTGGATTGAGCCCCATATCGTTTCTCCAGTTCGAGAATAAATTCAAAATTCCCCGACCAGTTGGTTTTTTGGGCAGCAGAAAGTACGGTTTGTATGAACCGTTTCGGCAAAGAAGAAGCGGAATTACCTTTCCGGATGGTACGTTTTATTTTGGCAAACGTCCAGCTCTGCAACCGATCCACATCGTGGGAGAGCGCCACAGCAAACGGAGCATTCTGCGGCCAGCGGGGACGTTCCTGTAATCGAATCCCCACCTTTTCGGCCAGAAATCGCAGAGAGGACACCAGCAGAGCAACGTAAGCATCCACTGCGGGGAACCGGTAAACTTCCCTGCCCAGGGGACTAAATTCCGGGCGGAAGCGGCCGTAGGTATCTCGTTCCCGGCTCTGCCGCTCCCCTTCCAGCGAAAGCAGGTAAAAAGCGGACGCTACGAGATCCGTCGCCAGAAAAATTTGATTATCATGGTACACCATAAGCGGCTGATGCGAATCTTTCTCCCGATACCACACCTGTCCCGCGTCAAATAACTTCCCCCGGTAAAGAATATAACTCCGTTCAGGTAAACCGGAAATTTGTTCGCCGTCGGTGGTTCGCTGCATCCATTCCAGTATGGCAGGGGCAACGCTTCCATCCTCATCATAATAGGAAGCAGCCTGAATGCGCAACGAAGCCCGGGCAGACAACGGACGATCGGGATTCATTCCATAGTAAACGAGCAAGGGAATCTCCCGGGAAACCGCACGTTCAACCTCCTCTTCCCGATAGCTCAATCCCGCCATGCGAAATAGAGTGGAGAAAACGTACCGTGCTTCTGCACGAAATTCATCGGGAATATCCAGACATACGGGCAGCGAATTTTCCGGTAACTTATTCATGTAATTCCAAAACACCCCATTTCATTGTCAGAGAAAATAGCCAATAAACCCGGTTTATGCAACCGGGGAAACCAGGCGGATTTTAGCATCAAATTGTTTTTCCGGGTGCTTTGGCTTAAATTTGAGCCGTATTTTACGATTCAGGGAATTTTCCGGGTGGAGAAAGGCAAAGGGCATGGATAAACACACGGATTTTGCGGACATTATCGATCAGGAGATTGATTTTATTGGGCAACTGTACGTGGAATATGAACAAATGACCCGCTACGAGGACATTCTCACGGCGCCGGATCAGATTCGCAGCCTGGCCAGCCTGTTCTTCGATTTCGTGAATCGGTTGTTTCTTCTTAAGGAAAATGCCGAAGCGGAAGGAATAACAGCACCCGCTGTCGATACCAACAACCCTGAGAATCTTTTCTTCCTTTCCCCGGAAACCCGGACTACCTTCCATCCTTTTCTGGATTTTTACCGGGAATATCCCCAACGCTATCCCTCCCGAATTGATGCCGGGGAAGTCCGACAATTGTACCACCAATTCCCCGAAGCCACCCGGTTGGTAGCAGCCGATCTGCGCACATTCTCTCAAAAATTGCGAGGGGAAAATGCCGGGTAAAGTGCAAAAAGCAGCCTTCATGCTGCGCAAGTTCTGGAAGGACATCACCCGAGACCGGCAGATTTACCATCTGTCCAGCGACCTGCACTCTCCCACGCTGGGGGAATATTATTTTTTGATGACCGAAGAACAGATGCGCTCCGGTCACAGCCAGCAGTACCATTTCGATTCGGAAGGCATTCCCATCATCCCCACTTACATCGACGTGGAAGAGCGAAAACTCATTTACTACCCCATTTCCATTGGGCAGTACGGACTGGCCATCTGGCACACCTTTCTGAAAACCAGATCCGAGGCCGATAAAAACCGCTTTCTGAAAATTGCCGATTGGTTCTATCGCAATCGGGTAGAGGACGAGAAACTGGGGGTTTATTGGCTTACGGACGTGGACAAACCGGCCTATCGCATTCGCAAACCCTGGAAATCGGCCTTTTCGCAGGCGCGGGCAATCAACATTTTGCTGCGAGCTTACCAGCTTACCGGCTGGAAGCCTTATGAGGAAGTGGCCCGTCTGGCACTTAAACCATTCCGATTTTCCGTGCAGGATGGCGGGGTAACCACGTTCACGGATTTCGGACCATTTTACGAAGAGTACCCAGCCAGTGTGCCGGTGCTGGTGCTAAACGGAATGATTTTCTCGCTCTGCGGAGTGTACGATTTCGTGCGCACCCATCCCGAAGAGGAAGATGCCCGCAAAATTTTCGACGAAGGTGTAAAAACGCTGGTGGGAATTCTGCCGGAATTTGACATGGGCTTCTGGAGTAAATATTCCCTCTGCCAGGCGGAGTTTCATCCGGAGGTGGATCCGGCTACCATTGGATACCACCATTTGCACATCATTCAACTGGAACTGATGCACCGTTTGACTGGAGAGGAAACTTTTCGGGAGTTTGCCGAGCGCTGGAAACAGTACGCCCGCATCAAAAATTATTTCCGGATGTACGCTATCAAATACCGTGCTCTGAAAAAGATGAATCGTCTGTAAATTGAGGTTTGCAGCAGAAAAGGACTATTCATCGCTCCACTCCACGCGCACCCTTCCCATGCCCGTCTCAATGTGCACATCCAGTTGATTCCGGGAATTGTTCCAGGCTTCGTTGTAGTAGTAATCGCCCTTCTTGTAGCATTCATCAATGGAAAAGCTGGAAAAGAAGGATTTTTCTATTTGAATGCGGGTACCCACCTTGCGCGGAAGGATGAGCACCAGCTTTCCCAATCCCAATTCAATGTTGGCTGTCACCTTCCCCTGGATGTCCCCGGTAAGATTCAGCACATAGGAACCCAGCCCGCCTTCGAACTCCAGATGCCGAAAATGGGCATTTCCCAGCTTCCGCACCGCAAATTTCCCCACGCCCCCGCGGAGATTACATTCTTCCAGAGTGATGGGATTGGGTTCCTCGAACAAAATATCCACTTTGCTTACTCCCATATCCAGATCGAGAGTGCGCAGAGGAAGCCCGCTGAAATCCAGTTTTCCCTTTACCACCCCCAGCTCCCCGTTAAATTCGATGGGAATCTCGGGCGAAAGCCGCAGATTCACTTCATTTTCGTAAAGATCGTTGAAAGAGGAAATGCTGTGACGCTCTTCCTCATCGTCCCTCTCGCTCCCCTCACCAAAGCGAATACGCAATTCTCCCGTCTCATCGAAAATGTCGTAATGAATGC
>JALXCH010000399.1 GCA_026991005.1 Calditrichia bacterium
ATTAAGCCACTTTAACTTCAATTTCTTTCGGCTTGGCCTCCTCAACCTTCGGCAGGTGAATTTCCAGGATACCGTTCTTGTAAGTAGCGTTAATCTTATCCTGGTTCACCAGAGCCGGGAGCTGGAAGGTACGGGAGAATTTGCCATATACCCGCTCGACCCGATGGTAATTTACATCCTTCTCTTCGGTTTCTTTCTTGCGCTCACCTTCCAGGGTGAGGATTCCGTCTTTGTAGCTGATGTGAATGTCATCTTTATTCATACCCGGTAATTCCGCAGTGACGATGAATTCATCTTTAGTTTCCTTAATGTCCACATTGGGATACCAGGCAGTGGGGGTCATCATCTCGGGTTCTTCAAACAGCGTCGGGCTGAAGAAACGCTCCATCAGACGGTTAATTTCGTCCTGAATGTTTAACAAATCCCGAGTTGGACGCCATCTGACCAGTGCCATGATATCACCTCCTTTCTTTTATTTTTTCTTTTTTTACTTCATCATTTCGCCCAATTTTATTACAAAGTGCGTGCCAAACAAAGCGAGGTTTTATAAATTGTTGTATTATAATAACTTGTGCAAACATCCCCTTGTTTAAATGATTCTCTGCCGCTTACGAAAATTTTTCAGAATCTTTTTCAAACTGTCACAATTTCTGAAAATTTGAAAGGAAATTTTTACCCACCCGGACTTTTACTTCCTGCGCAAAAGATCCTTCTCTGGATTGGGACGTCGATTTTTTTTTCAGGTATAAATGGCCTGGAAGAAAATCGGCATTTACCGGAGGAAGGCAGCAATTTGGGTACAGCAATGCTCCTGAAATAGTAAATCGGGAAGCAAAAAATTGTCCGGTGTTTTATTCGCCGTTTTCCAGAATATTCATCTGGTTTTGCATCATCTCTTTGAGCATGGAGGCATTGCGAATGGCTTTGCCCTGGGGATGGTTGTTGAAAAAAATGTAGGTTTTGAAGGATTTTTTCATGATGTGGGAAATACGAATCAACCACTCGTCCAGTTCTTCGCGGGAATAAAGGTAGTTGTAGCGCGTTTCGTTGGTTCCCTTCCACCACTCCCTAGTATTCCGCCCATGGAAGCGCACATAGCCTCTGTTACCCGTGACTACCGCCTGGGGAGGTAACAGCCCGCGTAAAGGAGGTTGGTCAACATTCACATATTCAATCCCATTTTCCTGCAGGAAAAGATAGGTTTCCGGCTGTTCCCAGGTCCAGTTGCGGAACTCCACAAAAAGCGGAAAATCGCCGGTGAGTTCTTTTGTCTGGCGTAGATATTCCCGGTTTTCCGGGGTGTTTTTAAAGGAATAGGGGAACTGAGCGAGAAAACCGGAGAATTTGTTTGCTTCCACCAGCGGCTTTACGGCCTCCTTAAGTTCCTCCATGGCTGCGGCGTTGTTCTGGCGGATATGGGTGGTTTCCTGGTGAACTTTCACCACAAATTCAAAATCCTCGGGAGTTTTGCGTTCCATCTGGTAGAATACCGCCGGATGGGGAATACGGTAATAGGTGGAATTGATTTCGACCCCATTAAAGAAGCGGGCGTAGTAATCCAGCATCTTACCTTTAGGGAGGTCTTCCGGGTAAAATACCCCTCGCCAATCTTCGTAACTGTACCCGCTGGTTCCAATGATGATTTTGTCCGCCATGGTGATGTTCCGTTCAAAAGCTGAATTGCTCGCTGAAAAGACGCTGCTAAATGCTTTTCTGCATTCGAAGAAAAATAAATCTCATCCGCAGGTGGAAAAATAGGTTGCAGAAGTGCGGGAATGCAAGGGATTCCTGTAATGAAAAATGAGAGAGAAACCCATTACTTCTACAGGGAAACAAATTTTGATGGAATCCTTGGGAGGTGCGGAAGAGAAAAGATTCCACAAATTGTTGGAAATACCCGGGGTGTGCTGGAGAGAGATAAAGCTCATTCTCTGAATGGGAATGGAAAATTTTTATTCTCTATGAGATGGCTGGTTGTTGGGAGATGGCGAAGCAGCATCCCTTGCAGAAGGGGAGGCCAGTGAATAGATGCGGATTTCGGGTCCGGGATGTCGCCAATCGGGAAGGAACCGGTGCACTTCAGGCAGCGAGTCCATCACCGCCTGGTAGAATTCGCGCCGTCGCATCCATTCAATGCGAAAGGGATTCTCCCGGGGCGGAGGAACTCCCGTAAAATAACGGCGGAAGGTCTCCCCGTTCAAAATTATCAACCGGGCACCTTCTTCCCGGATTTCCTTAAAAGATTTGTGAGGATGAGTGAAAACTTCGTTCAAGAATGGGTCGTGTTCTACCAGATGCCGTAAACTGTCCGGAACCTGTGGGTAAGGCAGTGTCTTTAATGGGGAGATGAAACGGTAGTTTAAAGGGGATTTTTCCAGCTTCGAGAGCCGGCGTTTTATTTCTGCGGGTAAAATTCGGCTTCCCTGTCCATAGCTTCGGAAGCGCTCTGCGTCCAGCAATCCCAGATCGATATGATAGTGATCGTAACAAAGCGGTGTTCCCGGTGGGTAATGGTGGATAATCCATTCCCGGGTTAGCTCCCGGGTATCCGGCTGGGTTCGCCGGAAATCATCGTACAAGCGCCAGGGGATGTTAATCAGCAGTGCAAGGAGTAACGCGTACTGAAACCATCGGCGAAGGCGGGTTTCGTCTCGGGAAGAGAGCCATTCCGCAGCCAGCAACAAAAGGATGGGAAACACCACCAGCATGTAATCCAGCCCCTTTTTGGGCCGGGAAGCCACCAGCACAAATGTGGGGAGGGCGATGAGCACCAGTGGCGTGCGGAAACGGTTGATGCGAAAGAGCATCTGGAAAAGCAGGAAAATGAAAATAACACCCAATAAACCGTCGTGTTGCACCATCGCCCGGAATTCCCAGAGGAACATCTCCCGGGAGCCGGGTTCGTACAGGTAGCGGGATTGGGACCAGACAGTGCTCAGACCTTCCAGGTATCGGGAAAAATCAATGACCCAGTATGGGGAACCCAGAATAAATCCCAATAACAGAAATCCCCCAAACACAGTACTGACTTTCCCGCGCGATTTAAAAGAAGATGATTCCCACAACCATACTGCTCCCAGCCATCCCAGCGCCAGAAATCCCGCATTGTATTTTACAGAGATGGTTAGCCCGGTAAGGATAGCCCCGGCAATCAGGTCGCGCTTGCTCTGGTCGAAACGCATGTAGCGGATAAGAAAATACAGGGATGCCACTGTGCCCGGCAGCAGGAGCCCGTCCGGTACCATCCAGAAAGTGTAATAGTGGAAAATGCCACAAAATACGAATAGAGAACTTACCAGAGCAGCCTTCCGCCGGGGAAGCAGAAACCGTACCGTGCGGTAAAACAGAGCGGCAGCCAACGCGAAGGAGAGGGCATTAAAAAGACGTCCCAGCAGATAGAAACAGGTGGGATTTTCCAGAAACTGGAAGCCGAAATCCGCTGCTCCCCGGAAGATGCCTGCAATCCATCCCACCAGATAGCATAGGGCGTACAGTGCAGCAATCAGATATGTGTAAAGGGAGGGGTAAATGAATTGCAGCGGTTCCAGCGTTTTCCGGGCACCCAGGCTCAGAGCGTCTTTGGCAATAAAATATTCGGTGGAGTTGTAAGAAGCCGGTAATCCGTACTGAATTCCCCACAAGCGAAGGAGGAGTGCCAGCAGCAGGAAGGTGCCGGAGAGGTAAAGGTCGCGTTTGTCCCAGGTGGTGCGGTTCATTGGTTCCCCCCATCGTGGGTGAGTAGGCGGCGGTAGAGCTCAACCAGTCGGGATTCCTGGTTCTCCCAGTTCCATTCCTGGCGGGCGCGCAGGCACGCCTGATGGTACTGTTCCCATTCCTTTCTGTTGGTGAGCAACCGGCGCATAGCAGCGGCAATTTCCTGCGGCTGGCGGGGATTGACCAGAATGCCCACCGGATGCTGTTTTAGAAACTCCCGAAACGTGGGGATATCCGAAGCGATGAGAGGCGTACCTGCCATCACGTATTCGAAAAATTTATTGGGGGAGGCGAAGCGGTAATTCAGGTTGGTGGGTTCGAACAGCACCAGCCCGGCTCGTGCCCGGGCACTCTGGGGAATGAGCTCCCGGGAAGGAATTTGCCCCACCAGTTGTACCCGCTCCTGCAGGCGGCGGCTGTTTATCCGCTGCTGGATGGCTTCCCGAAGTTCACCATCCCCCACGATGCGCAAAATCCCGTCTGGTATCTGTTGCAGAGCGTCGATTGCCTGGAGTAGTCCCCGGCCGGGTTTCAGAATTCCCTGAAAAATAATTTCCCTTTTGCGCCGGGCGAAGGGAACGTCTCCGGATAAACGGGTAATTTCCTCCCGGGAGGGAAGATTCATCAGCACTACCGGCTCAGGGATGTGGGGGTAAAGTTCTCGGTATAATCTTGCCTGATGGGAGTTAATGGCAATCAGGGCATCCACGCGGGGGAGGAGCAGGCGTTCCACCATGCGCCACACCCATCCGGAAAATTTTTTCCGCCGAAAAATTTCCAGTCCCCGATAAAATTCGTGGGCATCGAATATAACGGGTTTGCGGTGGAACCATCGGGAGGCAACCACTCCGGGAAGTACCCACAGGTCGTGGGCATGGACGACATCGTATTCCCCCCGCAGCAGGGTGAGGAACAGACGAAAATTGAAGGAGAGAAATTTGCGCATTCCACCCTGCCATTGCTTGATGGCAATCCGCTGAACCGGAATTCCCTGCACCGTTTCCTCCCGAGGAACTCCGGGAGTTTTGAGTCCCAGAATACGCACGGAATACCCGTGACGCACCGCGGTGTGTGCCTGATTGAGGACGCGTCTTTCGTTTCCTGCTTCGCTCAATATGACGTGGAGAATCGTTGCCAACTGCCGAAA
>JALXCH010000400.1 GCA_026991005.1 Calditrichia bacterium
ACGAAATAAAAAGTTGTACAAACTGCAATAATATTTAACACATTAGGCAATATATTAAATAAAAAATAATAAGTTACAATTTTTATTAAATTGAGGATTTACCATGAAATTCACTCGTATTACCGTCGATCCTAAACAAATGGGAGGAGTACCCTGCATCCGGAATCTGCGAATCCCTGTTTCCACTATTATTGCTATGATAGCTGACGGAATGACCGAAGAAGAAATTCTGCAATCCTACCCTGATCTGGAACCAGCCGATATAAAAGAAGCATTGTTATTCGCAGCCGAAACAGTGAAAGAACGGGAAATTCCACTGGTAAGGTCAGCATAAAATTTTTAATCGACAATGCCCTCTCTCCTCAATTTGCCGAAATATTACTGAAAAACCGAGTATGCCGCTCTGCAGTTACTCACAGTCTCTTTGCCATATACCGAGGAAACATTGTGCGTTCTTTTTCGATTTTTTTTATATAGTAATTCCGAATACCAGAACATTTTGCTTGACATATATAATTTATCCAACTATTTTAACTTTGTAGGAAACTTTAAATCTTTGAGGATAAACATGTATACATCAACCATTTCAGTAAAAGGGCAAATTACCATTCCGGCGAAAATAAGAAAACAACTGGGTTTAAAATCCAATGATAAAGTGGCGTTTATTTTTCGAGGAAACGAAATTATTTTGAAACCGATTAAAGGAACGATTAAAGACCTACGGGGGAGCATTCAACCCCGTCAACAACCGGAAGATTTTGAAACGATTCGCCAGCAGGTAAAACGTACCGTTGCCCACAAAACCGATTAATACCACATCATGAAATCTTACTTTATCGATACCAATGTCTTTCTTCGCTATTTAACCAACGACGATCCCGTAAAAGCAGAACGGATTGAAAAGTTATTCGAGCATGCCGAGCAGGAAAACATGGTATTAACAACCAGTCATTTGGTCATTGCGGAACTGGTGTGGACGTTGGAATCGTATTATAAATTGAAACCATCGCAAATTGAAGAATTGATATTAAAAATCATCAACACACCTTTTATTGCATTGCCTGAAGAAGATTTGATCATCCAGGCGCTCGATTTGTACGTCACCCGAAATATTGATTTCATTGATGCCTACAACGCCTATTTTATGCGAGAACTGGATATTGAGCAAATCTACACTTATGATATAAAGCATTTCAAACGGGTGCCCTGGATTAACATACTCGAACCCTGAATGGTTTGCCATGCTCCTATCGTCCCTATCGATGCCGAGGTGTCTTTTGATTCGTTTAAGCATAATTATCCGGAAACACAAAAATACACGAAACTTTTTCTCGTTTAACAGAATTTTATATTTTAAAATGATTAATGTGTCTAAAAATGACGAAACAGTAACAAACAAATTACGAAATAAAAAGTTGTACAAACTGCAATAATATTTAACACATTAGGCAAAACTTAAATAAAAAATAATAAGTTACAATTTTTATTAAATTGAGGATTTACCATGAAATTCACTCGTATTACCGTCGATCCTAAACAAATGGGAGGGGTACCCTGTATCCGGAATTTGCGAATCCCTGTTTTTACTATTATTGCTATGATAGCTGACGGAATGACCGAAGAAGAAATTCTGCAATCCTACCCTGATCTGGAACCAGCTGATATAAAGGAAGCATTGTTATTCGCAGCCGAAACAGTGAAAGAACGGGAAATTCCACTGGTAAAGTCAGCATGAAATTTTTAATCGACAATGCCCTTTCTCCTCAATTTGCCGAAAAACTCCGGAAAGCCGGGTATGATGCACTACATGTACAAACGGTTTCTTTGCAATCTGCCGATGATGATACAGTTTTGATTTTGCGGAGCGAGAAGATCGCGTTATCATATCTGCGGATACTGATTTTGGAACATTGCTTGCTCTGAAACACACATCAAAACCATCGGTAGTGCTTTTTAGAAATCTTTAACACCGTCGCCCCAGACAACAAATCAAAATATTCCTCACCAATTTACCAAATTTTATTCAGGATTTAGAAAAAGGGTGTGTTGTGGTAATTGAAGAACATCGAATTCGTATTCGCTCCTTGCCCATTAATGAGATAGAATAAACTGATTGCGTATCTCAATAATTTATTGAAAACATCCTTTGTGCTAAATACTTTTGCGAGAATTCTTTGCCTTACCTGGGAGGGGGGCAGAATGACACTGTAACACACCTCTCCGAAGTCGTTACTCCTCCACTCCTTGTAAATACAAAATTTTTATTAATTCTATTCCCCTAAACCGGGTAATATGGGGATGTTTTTTTCCATCTTTCTTTACCGATTCCTTGCTTTCAGCTTTTCAAATGGTTAAATTATAGTGAACATAAGTTCATCTATTTAGTTAAAAAAGAAGCAGAGGTGGTTACATCACAGGAGGAATCACCATGGCGCACGATACGCCCCGTCCGGCGCGCCTCATTGCCCATATCGATGCCGATGCGTTTTTCGCCTCGGTGGAGCAGGGATTCAATCCCCTGCTGCGGGGCAAACCGGTAATTGTGGGCGGAACGGAAAATCAGCGCGGGGTGGTGCACACCGCCAGCTACGAGGCACGCGCCCGCGGGGTACGCACCGGCATGCCCCTGGTGCAGGCCAAACGCCTCTGCCCGGAGGCCGTATTCCTGAAAGGCAATTTCCAGCACTACCAGGCCGCTTCGCTGGTGCTGCAGGAAATTTATCTGCGCTACACTCCGGCAGTGGAATTCACCTCGCTGGACGATGCCTACCTGGATCTCACCGGCACCCGGCACCTGCATCCGGAACCGTATCAGCTGGCACAAAACATTCAGCAAGAGGTGGCGCGCCGCCTGCACATTGGGGTATCCGTGGGGATGGGCAGCAACAAGGTTATTGCACGCATTGCCTCGGGACTCCACAAGCCCGGCGGCGTGGTGTACGTTCCACCGGGAAAAGAGCGGGAATTTCTGGCGCCTCTGCCAGTGGACGAGCTCCCGGGTGTGGGACGTGTGGCAAAGGAGCGGCTCACCGAACTGGGAATTCTGACCATCGGGCAACTGGCATCGCTACCGCGCCTGGTGGTTGCCGAGCTGTTCGGTGCCAGCGGAGAACGCCTGTGGGAAATGGCGAACGGCATCGACCCCCGAGAAGTGAAAACCCGCATTCTTCCCCGCCAGATTAGCCGGGAAACAACATTTGAAGAAGATACCACCGATCGCAAAATCGTGCTGGCCACTCTGCAGTACCTTACCGAACGCATCGCCGCTCGCCTTCGGGAACAGGGCTTACACGCCCGGCGGGTGGGGATTAAAATCCGTTATTCCGACTTCACCCAGCATCAGGTGGCCCGTACTCTGCCCACCCCTACGGACAACGCCGCCGAGCTTTTTGCCGCAGTGGAAGCCATGGTGGCACACCTCCCCTTTCGGCGCCTGCGCATCCGCCACGTAGGCGTCCAGGTGAGCCAGCTTGCATGGGCGAATCTGCAAACCCGGTTGTTCGACGACACCACCCGTCAGGAGATGCTGGACGCCGCCATTGACGAAATTCGCCAGAAGTTCGGGTTCATGTCCATTCTCCCGGCGGATACGCTGGAACTGCGCCGCAAATATCGCATGGAAAAAAGCGGTTACGTGCTGCACTCCCCGGCACTGACCAGATGAGGAAAAGGATGTGTAAAATTCAAAATCACAAATCACAAATCACAAATTACAAATTACAAATTACAAGCAATAACCAAATTCCAAAATTCCAAACAAAATTGTTTCGGTTATTGGGACTTCGAAATTGGAATTTATTTGTCAACATGACTCTGGGAGGGATTTGGTCCTTGGAAATTGAAATTTTAACAAAAAAGGCGGTGAAGCGAGGCCAGACTTCACCGCCAACCCGGGAGCGAAAAATGCACGGAGCTATGAGGTTGTTACCGCACACGTTTCCAGTGGCCGGAGACCCACACCCAGCCGCGGGCGCGTTTGCTCCAGTGCCCCGGCACCCAGACGTATCCGGCGCGCGCTTGCTTCCAGTGGCCGGGAACCCACACGTAACGCCCGCGTTTCCACTGCCAGTGGCCGGGAACCCATACCGCTGTTTTGTAGGGAGAAACTGGCCGAACCTCAACCCGCACTGGCGGTGGCGGCGTTTTCACATATACCACCCGACTGGCACACTGGGTGCTAAATCCCGACAAAATCACAAACAAAATGACCCACAAAATCGAACGCATGGTTGTTTTCATGTCAACTTCCTCCTTGAAATTAAGTTCTGCATGGGGAGATGCCAATGGTGTGCCAGAACGTTTCCCTTCAAAGCCGTTACCCCAGAATCGGGAGGAAGTATGAGAGGAAAGAAAATCAACGATGGTAATATTATTCTCCATCTTTCGTATAACAAGCACACTTTAGGGGAGTACGTTTGCATAATTAACAGTATCGGGTTATTCCCGGGATTCCATTTCGGCGAGGCCGAAAGTTTTTCCGCAAAGCGCTCGCTGCTTTATTTTTCGCTCCCCACCAGTTCGCCATTAACCAGGTTCGTACCGAATGGGACATTCAGACGTCCCGAATGGTACAGCAACTGCTCCGGAGGGTAGCCATGTTTGTCCATTTGCACACCCACAGCTATTACAGTTTGCTGGACGGAGCATCCTCCATCGAAGCACTGGTAGAGCGTGCCCGGCAACTGGGCTTCCGGCACCTGGCACTAACCGACCACAACTCCCTGGCCGGAGCGGTCTCGTTTTACCAGCAGGCCACAAAAGCGGGCATTCATCCCATTATCGGAGCCGAAGTCGATTTAAAGGATGGTACCCGCCTGGTGTTGCTGGTGCAAAACGATGCCGGTTACCGCAATTTGTGTA
>JALXCH010000401.1 GCA_026991005.1 Calditrichia bacterium
CACATCAATTCGTCCCGGAAGGGACAGAATGAAATATATTGCACTCATTATATGGCGTTCCCTGGCAAATCCGTATTCAATTGTCCCTTCGGGACTACATTTTACTAGATAGGCATTATTTTCCCATTTCACGGGAATCCTCCAAAGGAGTCCTATGGACAGGATGCTGTATAGAAACTCGGAGCTAAACAATAAAGATTCTTCGCCCCGCCTACGGCGTGGCTCAGAATGACACCGTAACACAACTCCCCAGAATTTTTACTTGCTCTTTCTTTTTACTGCTCGTGTAAAAAGTGATATTGTCATTTTACCCAGCACTAAAATGTTCATATTTCAAGGCGATTCCGACCTCAAAAAGATAGCATCTCCAACACAATTCATTCCCATTGCAATTAAAATGCAAACCTTCTTTTTGCTCTGGCAGATGGGTCAGCACATCAAGCAGCATCCCATTTGCGCAGTGCTTTGAGCAGCGCCTGGAAGTCCCGGGGTGGAGGGGCTTCGAACTGCACCGTCTCACCACTACCCGGATGGGTAAACCGGAGGCGAAAGGCATGTAACGAGAGACGGGAGATGAGTGCCGATTCCACCTCGCCGGTTTCCCGACGCCCGGTTTTCAGAAACCCGATGGTAAGATGATTCACCTGGTGGTAAAGTGGATCAACAGCCAGAGGATGCCCTATGGCTTGCAAGTGCACCCGGATCTGATGCGTGCGTCCGGTGCGGGGAGAGACTTCCAGCAGCGCAAAATGGCGGAACTGTTCCAGCACCAGATACTGGGTGAGTGCCGGTTTCCCCCGCTCGTGAATGCGTACCCGTCCCCGCCGTTTACCGGTATCAATGGGAAAATCCACCTCCCCGCTCTCTTCCCGGAACCGCCCTTCCACCACCGCCAGATAGGTCTTCTCCACCGTTCCCTCTTCGAACTGACGATTCAAATGGCGGTGCGCTTCTGCATGGCGGGCAAAAAGCACCAGCCCGCTGGTATCCATATCGATGCGATGCACCACCCAGATAGCCTGCTCCCGTTCATCACCCAGTTTGCGGGACTGCACCTCCAGAAGATTTTTCACATTGGTGAAGGCGGGAACGAACTGATCGGGAATAACCCGCAGACCTGCCGGTTTGTTAATTACCAGGATATCCGCATCCTGGTACACAATTTCCACTTTTTGTTTGCGTCCGGTGGAATCGCGCAGGTGAATGTGTTTTAATTCAATCATCCGGCATACTTAATGGTTTGAATTCCTTCTTTCGTACCCAGCAGAATGAGCCGGTCGTGTTCCTGAAGTACTTCATTGGGCGAAGGAACCAGCTGGAAAAACTCCTCCTTCCCGGGTTTCTTCCGCTTAATCATCAATACCTGGGTATTGAAGCGAGCACGGATGTTTAATTCACGAAGGCTCTTACCCACAAACGATCTGGGCACCGGCACTTCAGCCATCACGTAACCATCGATAAAATCCACAGATTGCATGGTGTCCAGCAGCTTGACGGATGACGAAATTTCCTCACTCAAATTCCGGCGCATCAGTTCCCGGTTGTAGGCATCGATGACGTCCTTACGGAGGATGGTGCCCATGATGGTAAGGGGATCCCGGGGATCCACCACCGGCAACTCTTCCACATCAAACTTGCCAAACAGCTTCATGACGGTATCCAGGGTATCGTCCAGAGTAACCCGCGGAATTTCGGGATTGGCCAGATCGGCAGCAATAATGAGATTGGAAAGATAATCCTGATCGTTCAGTGCCTGGCGAATTTCCTGAAGCGACACGGCACCGATCCAGCGATTTTCTCGATTCACCACGTAGAACAGCGAATGGGTGCTGTTGGCAACAATCTCCAGCATCTCTTTAAAGCTGGTATTGGGGGGAATAATCACCGGATCGGGATTGTACACTTCGGATACCTTCAGGGAGCGTAAAAGGTTAATTTCGCGCCCACGGAAGAGATCCACTCCGCGACGAATGAGCTTCAGCGTGTAAATGGATTCCTTCTTTAATTTGGTGGTTAACAGGGTGGCGATGATGGTGGAAATCATCAGGGGAAGAATAATTTTGTAATCGTTGGTTAGTTCAAAGATGATAAGGATGGCGGTAATGGGAGCGTGGGTCGCTCCGGCTACAACCGCCCCCATCCCCACCAGGGAATATGCTCCGGAACTGGCAGAATACTGGGGGAAGAACTGATGAATCAGGGCACCGAAAAATCCGCCGGTCATGGTTCCCATAAAAAGGGAAGGTGCGAAAATTCCACCGGATCCACCGGATCCCAGGCTGATGCTGGTTGCCAGCAGCTTCATGAAGATTAACCCCAGCATCACCATCCAGGGTAATTGCCCCAGCAAAGCCATATTCATGGAATTGTACCCGACGCCATATACATGCGGCACAAACACCCCCATAATGCCCACCAGTAAGCCGCCAATCATGGTCTTAATGATGCCGTTCAGTTTCAAATCATCAAAAAAATCTTCCAGCGTATAGAGGGTTTTAATGAAGGCAAGTGCTACAAAACCGGCCAGTACTCCCAGGATTCCATAAGGGATAAGTTCAAACGGGCTCACCAGTTCGTAAGGCGGGACTTCGAAAGCGGGGAAATCGCCCAGAAAGTGGCGGGAAACCACGGTAGCCATCACCGAAGCAATGACGATGGGGCTAAACTGCGCCACCCCAAAATCGCCCAGAATAATTTCCACGCTAAATAGGGCGCCCGCAACGGGAGCATTGAAAGCAGCGGCAATTCCGGCGGCAGCACCGCAGGCGACAAAAATCTTCATCCGCTGGGGATTCACCCGCAGAAACTGCCCGACGGTTGAACCAATGGAGGAGCCAATCTGAATCACCGGCCCTTCTCGTCCGGTAGAACCTCCGGAACCGATGCAGATGGAGGAAGCCAGCAGCTTTGCCACCACCACCCGGGGACGAATAACCCCATTCCGCAGAGCAATGGCTTCCATCACTTCCGGAACACCGTGCCCTTTGGCCTCCTGAGCAAAGAAATACACAATGGTACCCACAATTAAACCACCAATGGTGGGTGCCAGTATTTTAATGTAAATAGGGACTTCCTTCAGGTAAGTAAGGGTAGTTTCCCATTCCCCCCAGAAAATTTTTTGCACCAATTTGATAGTGAACTGGATTCCCACCGCACCGAGCCCACCCAGCAGCCCAATAATGATGGCCACAATTATCATAAAAGTGTGTTCAGTGGCACGAAAGCGCAAAAAATAGTGGGCCAGAGAATCGTTAACGCGTGTTCGCCAGGCTCGAAATGTCTCTGCTATCTTTTGCGAAAATTCAGCCATATTTATCCAGTCGAACCTTCCATTGGTAACATTCCTGAATATAAGGATTTAAGAAACGATTTGAAAGAATCCATTGAAAATCTTTCCCCTGCGATTTTGCATTTATGATGGAATGAGCTTGCCTCTCTAATTCCCATTCCGTAATTTGCTGCCCACAAAAGGGAAAATAAGGAGTAACCCATGGCTTCCAGATATCAGCGTTTAACGTTTGAGAAGGTAAAGACCTATTCCATTCGCGAGCGTTTTAGCAAAGTTCAAACGCAGGATTTTGCCGGATTGGTGAACGGGCAAATGAGCGTTCAGGAGTTTGTTGAGCGACTGCCCAATATTTTAATGGGAAAGGAATTTCGGGAATTTGTGAACCACTACCGGCAAGCCATTGACGAAGACAAACAGATTATCTGGATGATGGGCGCCCATACCATTAAAGTGGGGCTCAACCCACTGGTGATTGAATTAATGAAGCAGAAGAAGATTAAGCATCTGGCACTGAATGGAGCCGGGGTCATCCACGATGTGGAGGTAGCGATGTGGGGCACCACCAGCGAAGATGTGGCAGCGGGTTTGAAGGATGGAAGCTTCGGGATGGCGCGAGAAACAGCGGAGTTCATCAATGGGGCGCTGAGCGAGAATGCGGGAAACGACCTGGGGTACGGCGAAGCCGTAGCGCGTAAATTGGTAGAAGCCCAGGCACCCAACCTGCACCTTAGTCTGTTGGCTAATGCTTATTTGAATCACGTACCGCTTTCCATTCATCCGGCGCTTGGGACGGAAATCATCCATCAGCATCCCAATCTGGATGGAAGAGCATTCGGAGAAAAATCGCTGCTGGATTTTCAGGTGTTTGCCCACAGCCTGAGCCAGCTCACCGAGGGCAGCATTGTTTGTAATGTCGGTTCCGCCGTAATTCTCCCCGAAGCATTCCTGAAAGCCCTCACGGTGGTGCGTAATCTGGGCTACCCGGCGTACGGGTTTTATTCAGCCGTGTTTGATATGATTCGCCATTATCGCCCCACGGTAAACGTGATGCAACGCCCCACCCAGGACGCCGGAAAAGGATATTATTTTGTGGGACATCACGAAATCATGATCCCGCTTCTTGTCACCGCCATTTCCTGAATAATTTGCAATAGGTATGGGCGGGATTCCTCTTTTCTATACCCTATTAGTGAAGAGGCAGTGTGGAAATGCTATGTCAACAGAATATTTTTTCATCTTCATTTTAAGATAGCCCCGAGATTCCTTCGCAGAATCCCTACGGGAAGCTCGGGGAACTTAAAGCCCAAACTACAAATTGGGTTTTAGCCCAATTTTAGGCTAAAGCCTGTTTTTGGAGGGAAAAGATAATTAAACATCATGAAACGATGTACCGAAATCAAAATTGAATAAGGATTTGCCGGGAAACGTTAAATAACGATTTCAACCTTTTTCTTTTTCATTCTGTCCCTTTCGGGACGAATTAATGTGGGGTTTGGCATTCCATTCCCACAAATGGAATTTGTGGGTTAGGAGCATTCCGTCCCTTCGGGACGGGTACGGAGC